>JBJHBB010000282.1:0-4075 GCA_050485265.1 Rhodothermales bacterium
CGCCAGAGGGGTGCTCGGCCGGCGTCACGTTCCCGCGGCTGGACTGCAGTGGCGGTCGCTGGCCGTCACTGCAGTCCTGTGTTCTGCTGCCATTCTGCTGTTCGTCCAGATCGGCTTCATCATGATGTCGCTGGTTCTCGTGCCCGCCCTGTGCGGCTCGGGCGGGCCGCCGCGCCTGCTGGCGGCGGGTGAGCCCGACTTCGGCACGCCGGACCCGGTCTCGGAAGCGGCTATGGAGGCGATCCGCGAGGGATTCACCCGGTACACCGCCAACGCCGGAATGCCCGAGCTTCGGGAGGCGATCGTTGAGGATCTCCGCCGTCGCCACGGGCTCAGCTACGACACCCGGCAGGTGATCTGCTCCAACGGTGCCAAGCAGAGCGTGGCGCAGGCGCTGCTCGTGGCGCTGTCGCCGGGCGACGAGGTCGTGATCCCCGCGCCGTACTGGGTGAGCTACCCCGAAATGGTCCGTCTCGCAGGCGGCGATCCGGTCATCGTCGAGACCACGCCGGACTCGGGCTACCGCATGACGCCCGAGCAGCTCGAGGCCGCCATCACCGACCGGACCCGTGCGCTGGTCATCAATTCGCCCTCGAACCCCACCGGCGCCGTCTACAGCAGGCAGCAACTCGAGGCCCTCGCCGAGGTCCTCCGCGCGCACCCTCGTGTGCTGATCGTCTCCGACGAGATCTATAGCCAGATCCTTTACGACGCCGAGCATGTCGCCTTTGCATCGCTGGAGGGAATGTTCGAGCGCACCGTCACGGTCGACGGCTTCTCGAAGGCGTTCGCCATGACCGGCTGGCGGCTGGGCTACCTCGCCGGGCCGCAGTGGCTCGTGCATGAGGTCGACACCGTCCAGGGACAGTTCACCAGCGCGCCGTCTTCGATCTCGCAGCGAGCCGGCATCGCGGCGCTCAGGATGGACCACGAACCCGTCCGCCAGATGGCTCGCGCCTTCCGCGAGCGGCGCGACTTCGTTCTTGGCAGGCTGAAGGCGCTCCCGAACGTCGTCTGCCCCGTCCCCGAGGGCGCTTTTTACGTCTTCCCGGACGTGTCGGCCTACTTCGGCACCACCGCCCCGGACGGCCGCACCCTCCGCAACGCCGATACGCTCTGCTTCTACCTCCTCGAAGAGCATCACGTAGCCCTCGTGCCGGGCTCGGGCTTCGGCGCGCCCTACGGCCTGCGCATCTCCTACGCCGCCTCGAGCGACGACCTTCGCGAGGCCATGCGGCGCATCGAGACGGGCCTGGGGGAGTTGCGGTAGGAGAACTCGCAGTGGGACGCCGCTCAGGTGAGCGAAATCGCGCCCGGGTCGCCAGGACAACCAAATGGATGTACGAGAGATTCTGGTATCCAACATCCGGATCGCGTACCGCCATGCCGGCGCCGGGCCTCCGCTGGTACTGCTCCACGGGGGAATGGAAGACAGCCGCGCGTGGATGCGCCAGTTGGATGGGCTATCTGATCAGTTCTCGGTCTTCGCCTGGGATGCACCCGGCTGTGGCCGTTCGACGGACATTCCGGACACCTGGCGGCTTCCTGACTTCGCTGATGCACTTGCCGAGTGGCTTCGGGCGGTGGACATCGAGCACCCGCATATGCTCGGGCTTTCCTGGGGAAGCTCTATCGCGCTCGAGTTCTATCGCAGGCATACGGACGTACCTGCATCGCTCATCCTGACGGGGGCCTACGCGGGCTGGGCGGGTTCGCTGCCCCCGGACGAGGTGGCGGCCCGCCATGCGAGCATCCTTGACGCGGCGGACACGCCCCCGGAGGAGCTCATGTCCGGCTGGCCGGGGGTCTTCAGCTCGGCTACTTCCGCGGAACTCATTGCGGAGATGATGAGCATCGCGGTCGACAACAGCGGGCTCGTGCGTCCGGGTGGATACCGAGCGGTGGCGCATTCCATGGCAGAGGCGGACCTACGGGAGGTCCTACCACAGATCCGGGTGCCCACGCTATTGCTGTACGGCGAACTGGACGAGCGCTCGCCGCTGCACGTGGCTGAAGCACTTCATGAACAGATCCCCGAAGCAGAACTGGTGGTGATCCCCGGCATCGGTCACCTCGCCCCGTTCGAGGCACCGGCCGAATTCAATGCCCAGGTCAGGGCGTTCATCCGGCGACGCGGACCGACGGAATCGGGAAGATCGTAGCTGGGCGGCTCGCTGAGCCCCGATCATCGGAAGCTCTGGCTGGTCTGGATCGGCCACCATACCTTTCCAAGCACGACATCCCGTTGCTGCGCGAGGATTGGCGCCTCACTGTGACTCTCCACGAGCACGCCATGCGAACACTCAGGTACTCCATCAACGTCACCCTGGACGGGTGCTGCGACCACACCACCGCACCGACTGACGAAGAACTACACCGCTTCCACACCGAGAACCTCGCGAAGGGCGATGGCCTTCTCCTCGGACGTGTGACCTACCAGATGATGGAGGAAGCCTGGCGGCCCGTCGCCGAGACGGGTGTCCGGCCGGACTGGATGCCCGATTGGATGGTGCCTTTCGCCGCGACGATCGACTCGGTCAAGAAGTACGTGGTCTCGCGAACGCTGGACGACGTCGACTGGAACGCGGAGCTCATCCGCGGGGTTGTGGCCGAGGCCGTCCGGGAGCTAAAACGACAGCCCGGCGAGGCCCTGATGGTCGGTGGCGTGGCCCTCCCCCTGGCGCTCGCCGAGCAGGATCTGATCGACGAATACATCTTCGTGGTGCACCCGCGAATCGTCGGTCGCGGACCGACGCTCCTCGAAGGCCTATCGAAGCACGTCGACCTGAAGCTCGTCGGCAGGCAGGAATTCGCCTCGGGAGCTGTGGCCCTCAGCTACGAGACGCATCGCTAGAGCCGCGGCCGGCACGTCTCAAAAACACGGGAGAGTGACTCATGAGAAAGCTCATCGCCTCGACCTTCGTCTCGCTCGACGGTGTGATGCAGGCCCCGGGAGGGCCGGACGAGGATCCGTACGGCGGATTCGATCTCGGCGGCTGGGCGTTCCATTTCTGGGACGAGGCCATGGACCTCTCCGCCAGCGGCCTCGACGGCAAGGATCGCGACCTCGTCCTCGGCCGCAGGACCTACCAGATCTTCGAGAGCTACTGGCCGAACCAGCCGGCGGACAACCCCACGGCACAGTCGCTCAACGCGGCGAGGAAGCACGTGGCCTCGCGCACGCTCAGCACCCTCCGCTGGGAGAACTCGGTCCTGATTACCGGGGATGTCGTGGAGTCGGTCGCTGAACTCAAGGAGCAGCCCGGCCACGATCTACAGATCATCGGCAGCGGCAACCTGATCCAGTCGCTGCAGGCCGCGTCGCTGATCGACGAGTACAACGTGTGGACCTTCCCCGTCATCCTCGGCCGCGGCAAGCGGCTCTTCGAGGCCACGGCCAGGCCGGGGGCGCTGCGGCTCGTCCACACGCAGCTATCGGCCACGGGAGTGGTGATGAGCACCTACGTGCCGGCGGGGGACATACTGCCGCTCAGCACCTAAACCGATTATTCCATTGCCGACGCCCCAGAATCCCGACTCGTCCGATCTGCCGCCCGGCATCGGGAAGGTGGCCACGCGGGAGCTGGCGCTGGCCGGGTTCACGCGCCTGGAGCAGTTGACCCGCGTTACGGAGCGGGAGCTACTGGCCATTCACGGCGTCGGCCCGAAAGCGACGCGCATCCTGCAGGCGGCGCTGGCTGAGAAGGGACTGGCGTTCGCGTCGGATTAGCATCTCTATTTCGGCTCAGGTATCATTGTCCCGTCACTGTCGGACCCATCCCCGGAAATCGCCATGCGCCTGTTGCCAACCCTGACCCTCGCCTTGCTGCTCGTGTGGTGCGCGGCGGAAGCCTCGGCCCAGGACCCGCGGCTCGTCACCCCCCAGCCGGAGCACGAGTTGCTCGAGCGCCTGTCAGGGGAATGGTCGTTCGATCGGTTGAGCCCTCAACAGGAGGGCGCGGAGCAGCAGAGCCTGGCCTCGGGGACGATCTCGGCCGAGATGGTGGGAGCGTACTTCCTGGTCAGCCGGTGGTCCGGCACGCAGTACGGTTTCGACTACGAGGCCGTGCAGACC
>JBJHBB010000283.1:0-4057 GCA_050485265.1 Rhodothermales bacterium
CGATCACCCCGAGCGCACTTGCAAACGTGAGCAATCCCGCGCTCACGAAGCCGATCGTGGCCAGGATGGTGGCGGACGACGACTGCACCATCGCGGTGATGCCCGCCCCGGACGCAAACGCTCTGATTGTCGTGCCCGTCGATCGAGCCAGGATGCCTTGAAGTGCCGAGCCCGCGGCGGCCTTCAGGCCGTCGGACATCAGGATCATGCCCAGCAGGAAGAGGCCAATCCCGCCGAGGAGATTCGCAATTAGCACGAGCACGTGCGTGGGAGAGTCAGGTGCAGCGCAAGATCGCTAAGACGATCTCGAATAATGCCACGGAGCTTTACGCAAGGGCGATGCTCTCCCCTCTCTCGGGCGCAACCACGCTCGTATAGCCTTGGGAATCCAACGTCTTGATCAGGGCATCCTGCCGATCTGGAGCACCGTGCACGAGAAAGATCTGCCTCAGACGCTCTTTGTCCATCCTCTCCACGAACTCGACCAGATGCGGCTCGTCGGCATGAGCCGAGAAGGTGTTCAGAACGTCCACCTCCGCCTTCAATGCGTGCGGCCGACCGAAGATGTTGACCTCGGGGTGCCTGTCGACGATGCGGCGGCCCAGCGTGTGCTCGGCCTGGAATCCGACGATGAGAATGGTGTTTCGTGGGTCCTCGATGCCGTTGCGGAGGTGATGGAGAATGCGCCCGGCCTCACACATCCCGCTAGCCGAAATCACCACCATCGGCACGCGAATGCTGTTCAACTCCTTGGAGCGTTCGACGCTGCGCACGTACTCGAGCTTCTCGAAGCCGAACGGGTCTGGGTCGGTCAGCATCAGTTCGCGGGTCTTCGCGTCGAAGCACTCCGGGTGTACGCGGAAGATGTCAGTGACATTTACTGCGAGGGGGCTGTCCACGAATACGGGGATGCGGGGCAACTCCTCGTTATTCCAGAGCAAGTTGAGGAAGTACACAAGTTCCTGTGTTCGGCCCACGGCGAATGCCGGCACGATTACCCGGCCACCGCGGGCCGCTGTCCGCTCGATGATCTCCTTGAGCGCTCGCTTGGCGTTGTCTCGGCTCGGGAGCGTGACGCCGCCGTAAGTCGACTCACAGATGAGCCAGTCGCAGTCCGCCATCTTCTTGGCGCTTCGCAAGATGGGCGGGTCCGGATTGCCGATGTCGCCGGTGAAGCCCAGGCGGAACGTCTTGCGCCGGTGGCTGATGTCGAGCGTGACGGTCGCGGCGCCCAGGATGTGACCGGCGTCTCTGAACTCGGCTCTGACCCCGTTGAGCACGTCAAAGGGCGCCTCATAGTCGATCGCCACGAAGTGTTTCAACACTCCCTCGGCGTCGGCCGTGGTGTAGAGCGGTTCGACGGCTGCTTCACCTCGCTCGCGCACCTTCCGATTGAAGAATCGCGCGTCGCTCTCCTGGATATGCGCGCTGTCGAGAAGCATGAGGGCGCACAGGTCCCTGGTGGCATGCGTGGAAAAAATCTTCCCCCGGAAGCCATCGGCCCACAACCGGGGCAGCAGGCCCGAGTGGTCGATGTGCGCGTGGGACAGGATCACCGCATCAATCAATTCCGCACGAAACGGGAGGTTGCTGTTGATCCGATTGGCTTCGGCTCGCCGTCCCTGAAAGAGGCCGCAGTCGAGCAGGATGCGCCGACCGTCTTCGAGGTCGAGCAAATGCATCGACCCGGTAACGGTGCGCGCCGCTCCCCAGAAAGTGAGGTGCATGGAGGAATGCTTAGCTGGTGAATTGCCTAGACACACCCACAGTCCAAGGTTCCGAATTCGGTCAGCGAGCGACTACCAGTCGTCGCGTGACGGACTCGCCGCCGGCCTGAATCGAAACGAAATAGGCACCGGAGGCCAAACCGCGGAGATCCGCGCTAACCAGGTGCGGCCCAGAGCGAAGGTCGTCGTCGACGAACGTGCGCACCTCCCGACCCAGGACATCGTGAAGCACGACCCGAGCAGAGTGCGGCTCGGCAAGCGCGAAAGCAAGGGTCGTCGATGTGGTGGCAGGATTGGGGAAGGGCTGCTCAAGGGCCAGCACTGCACCCTCCGGTGGGGGCTCGACGAACGTTGACGCGAGCGTTGCCTGAACCGCTGCAAGCGCATCCAGGCGGCCGTAGCCATACTCGGCGTTGGGGTGATCGCCCATGAAGCCCGACCAGTCGGCCGTGCTGCGGATAAGATGACGGGCGTTGTCGACGCTCAGTTCGGGATTGATCTGCAACATCAGGGCGATGGTCCCGGCCAGGAAGGGAGCGGCCATGCTGGTCCCCTGCACCAAACGGTACTGCGAGATTCCCTGCATCGACTGCCCGAACTGCGGCGCATCCGACGACAGGGCCGAGGCGATGAACGAGCCCGGCGCGAGGACGTCCGGCCGAATTCGCCCGTCGCGCGTCGGTCCCAACGAGGAAAACGTCGAGCGATGCCCTGGAATCTGGCCGGTTTCAATGAGGTTGCCCTGGCCGCTCGTCCAGCTCACCCGCGTCGAGAAGGACCCTGCGACGATGATCTGGTCTCCGCCACCGAACCGGTTCAGCGTCAGCCATCGGTCGCCCGGGACGAAGTTCGGGATGGCCGGTGCTTCCTGCCTGAAGGTCCCCATGCCTCGAACGTCGATCCAGGCATCGACGCGCCCACCGGCCTCCCCGGTTACAGAGACTGCCCAGACGACATCCTCGAGGTCAACACTCGCGTCGTTGAGTTGCGTGACGGCCACCTGGAAAACGCCGTCACCATTCCAGGGATGGCTTGTGGTCAGTGCCAGGATGCGGGTGTAGCCGAGAACCACGTCGTTGGCTGCCGTGACCGGCTCCCAGTTGTCGAGCTGCGAGCCCACGGGAACGGTGATCGAGGCACGCTCGGCCAGAGTGTTCTGGTCGAAGGCGTGTAAGGTGACTTCGGCGATCGCATTTGGCTCGTACCAGCCGGTGAGGCTCACGTACTGGCCAAATCCGGCCGCCGCGAAAGTCCCTGCGTAGTCGAATGCCATCGTAGCCGTTTGCGCCGCACCCAGATCGGTGCCCCAGTGAAGGACGACGGCGCCGTCGTTACCACCTGCAAAGACGACGATTCGGCCGTTGTCTGCCAGATTCGAGATCGCCGCGACACCGGGCTCCATTCCGTCTAGCGGCCCACCGTGGCGACCGATGCTGAGGTTCACGACGGCGGGCATCGCGAGGTCGTCTGCGCGCTGGAAGACGTAGTCGACCGCGCTGATCAGGTCGACCTCACTGAACACGGCCGGCCGGGTGGGGTCATCCGATGTGCGCGTGGCTTTCACGACGACCAGCCGCGACTCGGGTGCAGCACCAACGAATGACGGCATCGCCACACCGCCGCCGGCCGCGGTGCCAGCGACATGCGTGCCGTGCCCGTTGATGTCCGCCTGTGTCACGGTTTCAGGCGCGTTGTCGATGTCGTAGCGAGTCCACTCGGCCTGTGCCTGGGGTGGCTGGTTGTCGTCGTCCGGGAGGTACTCCAGCAGGTACTCTATGCGGGTGCCGGACGCATCCGAGAAGTCTGGATGGTTGAAGTCGATGCCCGTGTCGATGACGCCCACCACGACACCGTCCCCGCGATAACCTCGCGGTAGCCCGAGTCCAGCGTGGACCTGCGGGATGTTGATCGCTTCGCCGCCCAGGTCATTCAGCGGTTCGAGGAGCAGGGCAAGCTCCACCGATCGCACCCCAGGAAGGGCGGCGATCCGGGCCAGATGATCGGCCTCTACGCGGCCCACCGCCACGTCCCCAACCACGGTCTGCACGTTAAGGCCAGCACTGCGCAGGATATCGGCGCCGGTGCCCGGCTCAAGCTGCACGATCACGCCAGCCAGCACACGTCCGTCGCGAGCCACGACCACATCCTTGGAGGCGGCCAGGAATGGAGCTTCGACCGCTTGCCTGTCTGTCTCCACGGCCTCGGCGAGCACACGGGCCCCGTGTCCCAGACGATCGATCACCCGGTCGGGCAGCTGCGCCAAGGAGGGTACAGCCAGCAGGAACGCACCGCTGAGGCGGGTGCCGTATACGAGCAGATGCGCGAACTCT
>JBJHBB010000284.1:0-4049 GCA_050485265.1 Rhodothermales bacterium
CCACAGCACTGTTCCGGTAGCTGCCCCAATGCCCTTGACCTCGATGAGGCGCAAGTCACCCGACTGGAGGTCCAGGCTAGTAATGTCGTATCCGAGATCCCGCTCGGACACGTCATATACCTGTCGGCCCTGTGCTCGCTCATGCTCCATCACAACCTGCATGGCGATCGCCTCGGTCTCCAGGTTGGGGCGGAGTCGCTTCACCTCGGGGGCCTCCCCGGCCGGGTGGGGCACCGCGAGAATGCTAGCGATGCGTTCGACCCCCTGAAGGGTCAGCGCGCGCTGTTGCTGCAGCTCCAAGCGACGACGTTCACGCCGGGCGGACAATTCGGCGTGCCGCTCTTCTGCCTGCCTTAGACGCCCCTCGGCCCCCTGAACCTTTTTGTCGACCTCGGTGGCGGCCCGACCAATCTCCTCGTCGGCCTTCTGGAGTAGCTCCGTGAGGGAAAGCTCGACGTGGTCCCCGACACGTTCCACCTCTTCCATGCGCTCGGCGCGCACGCTCTCAAGGAAGGGGTTGAGGCCGTGCTCATGAAGCCAGGTGGTGGCTTCGGGGGCCGTAGCCACCAAGGGAAGGTTCCCTTGGATTGCGCCCACCGAAAGGTCGCCGAGGATGGACGGTTCCCGGAGACGCGGCTCGCCCCTTTCGGTGATCTCCACGGCAAACAGGCGCTCATGGACCACGTTCCCCAGTCCGTCAACGGCGCGGGCGCGGTAGAAGTCGATCCGGGCAGGGGCGTCGTGCTGTAGAGAGAAAAAGCACGCCCCCTTCTTGAAGGGTTCTTGGGCCAGGTTAACGATGTGACGGCGCATCGCCTCGAAGAGTGAATGCCCCGGGGTCACCCACTCGAGACTATGCTCTTCGGCAGTATCGCGGTCGGTCGAGAGACGGGGGTATTTTGCGGTAAGCGGAGGAAGCATCCAGCTCGGCTCACGCTCGTAGCGCCGGAGCACCGACGGCGTCCGCGACGGGTCGAACGCGTGCTTTACCTTCTTAACTGGCTTGAACGAAATCGAGCAGTACCCCGCCGCCTCGGAAAGAAAGCGTGCGATCGTCTCCGGGACCACGCGCTTTTCTTGGGCCTGGGCGCGACGCTCGATGAGCATTTCGAGGTTGAGCTTTTTCGCGGCAAGGCCCTCGAGCGCGTTTTGGCAAATCGCCCTGAAGTGGCCCTCGTCGACGTCCTTTAGCAGGCGGTCCTCCAGGTCTGCATCTCCTAGTCGGCCGGCATAATACTCGCGAAGGACACGCTCAATCTGGGCAGCCGGGAGAACCTCTCCCACCACATTAAATACCGCGTCGTCGTCAAGGGCATTGCGGATCTCTTGGAGCTTTTCCAACAGCCGCTGGAGCACACGGCCCTCGATCGTGTTCGTGGCCACGAAATTGAAAATCAAGCAGTCTTTTCGTTGCCCGTACCGGTGAATCCGCCCCATTCTTTGCTCGAGGCGGTTAGGGTTCCAGGGAATATCGAAGTTGAAGAGGATGTGGCAGCATTGAAGGTTAATCCCTTCTCCGGCCGCTTCCGTCGCCACGAGGATTTGGATCGCCCCCTCGCGAAACTGCTGCTCGGCGTGAAGACGTGTACCAGAGACGTCGCGCGATCCAGGCTTCATGCTTCCGTGGATGCACCCGACACGAAACCCCCATGACTTAAGGCGTTCCATTAAGTAGTCGAGGGTGTCCTTGAACTCCGTGAAGAGGAGCAACCGCTTCTCTGGTTGGTCGAAAAATCCCTGCTCGTGCAACAGTTCCTTCAGTCGTGACAGTTTTGCCTCGACGCCGCCCTCCTCGACTCGCAGGGCTTGCTCGGCCAGCACACGTAACTCCGCGACCTCCTGCCGTACCTCCTCGGCATTACCAGCGATCGTAATGGCCTGCAGCATCTCCTCCAGGCGCTCTCGCTCGCTTTCCTCCATCTCATCAAGTTCGTCCATATCGGGTAGGTCTGGAGGGGCCTGCTTCATCAGTTCCTGGGCCCGCTTCAATCCTTCCTCGAGGCGACGCGCACGGCTTTCGAGCGAACGTCGCAACGCACGCGTACTCGACGCAAGGCGACGCTGGTAAAGCGCCATCAAGAATCCGACCGCGCGCGCTCGAGGGTCGTCTCGAGCGGCAGCGCGGGCGCTTTGGACTTTCACGAACCGAGTTACCCCACGGTAAAGCTCGAATTCTGGCCCGTCGATCTGGAACTCGGAAGAGTGCGGGATTCGCTTGGTAAATATAGGTTGCGCCGCCCACGTCCCATCTGGCCTACGCTCCGGAAAGTAAACCATAGCCTCCTTGGTTCGGCGCAAGTAGAAGGGCGCACGCCTTCGATCCATCGCCTCGCGGATCGAGCGCACGTCGGCAAATGCGTCCTCGTCCAGGAGCTGAAGAAACAAGCTGAAGTTGTCCGGGTCTCCCTTGTGCGGCGTGGCGGTAAGTAGGAGCAGATGGTCGCACGTCTCACGCAAAAGCTCCCCGAGGGCATACCGTGCCGTCTTCCTCGCAGGCGGCGTCCAAGACATACGGTGCGCCTCGTCCACGATTACGAGATCCCAATGAACCTGGCGCAGGCCGGGCAAAATCTCCTCGCGTTTGGCGAGGTCAAGTGAGGTGATGACCTGGCGCTGCTCAAGCCATTGGTTGACGCCGAATTGGTCGCGGATGTCGCTTCCCTTTAAGACCAGAAACTTTTCGTCGAACTTCTCTTTCAGTTCTCGTTGCCATTGAAAAGCAAGGTTTGCCGGCCCGACGATCAAGATGCGCTCCGCGAGCCCGCGGAGCTTGAGTTCCCTAATCAGGAGGCCCGCCATAATCGTCTTCCCGGCCCCGGCGTCGTCCGCCAGGAGAAAGCGGACACGAGCAAGCTTGAGCAGGTAGTCGTAAATCGCTTCGAGCTGGTGTGGCAGGGGGTCCACCCGCGAAATCGACAACCCAAAGTAAGGATCGAACTCCCAGGCGATGCCCAGGCTATACGCCTGTATCCCAAGTCGAAGCAGTTTCGCGTCGCCGTCAAAAGTGGCCGCAGTGTCCAGAACGGTAAGCGTACCCAAGTCATTAGCCGAAAGCGCAACGCTCCGAAACCGCTCCGACTGGGCTCCAACCAATCCGACGATCCACGAGTCGGGCCCGTTTGGCCGGATCGTCTCCACACGCATCGGCTCGTTGAAGAGCGGACCAGTCAAGAGCTGACCTTCCCGGAGCGGCCCATTCTTGCTCATGCAATTCGTTGGGTGAATGAATCCAGCGGCTTCGCCCTTGAGACTCTCATCTACCTTGGGGAGCAGAAAATGGGCGGGCGTTGACCTCCCAGCTTTCGACTCCCGGTCGGCATTTTCTCAAGCTCGCCATGACGTCGAGGACGCCCGAGCGCGTCGCCACGGTTTCGAGGAAGATGCCGACCGCCTCGCCAAGCGAATCGAAGGCGCCGGCAAGACCACCGGCCTGCGCCGTGCCCGCGCCGCCGACCTGCTTCTCCAGGACGTCGAGCAGCAGGACCTGCGCCTCCGCCGCCCGCCCGGTCTCGGCCAGCGACTTGATGACCTGCTCCTGGTCCTTCGTGAAGCTGACCCCGACCCGGCGCAGGTTCGACATGTTGGTGGCGGGATCTTCCAGCGCCTTGCCCAGCATGACGGTCGCCGACTGCAGCGATCCGAAGCCGAGCGAAGCCAGATCCTGGGCCAGCCCGATCGTGCGGTCGAAGGTCTCGCCCGCGATCGAGCGGAAGGTCAGAAGGTCGGCGGCCGCGAGACGCACTTCCTGGCGCGAGGCCAGTGTCGCCTTGCCGATGGAGACGGCGAGCCGTTCGATGTCCTCGGCGGTCTTGCCCGACGTGCCGCCCGTAGTCAGGAGCAGCTGCTGGATCTGCAGCTGCGACTTCTCGAACTCCATTCCCGCCGAAACCGCACGCCCGAATCCGAGCGCCATGGCGCCGATACCGGCGCCGGCCGCAAGCCCCCAGGGCCCGAGAGCAACCAGGAAACTGCCGACGGGACCCGAACGTCGCGCGAGCCCCTCCATGCTGCGGCTCGCCTCGTCGCCAGCCCGTGCGACGGCCTTGAGC
>JBJHBB010000285.1:0-4048 GCA_050485265.1 Rhodothermales bacterium
GTACTGGCGTACGACCTCGCGATGGTGGTGGCGCCAGAGGCGGCGGTAGAGACGCCGGAGCACGGGCACCCGGGCGATGGCGGGTATCGACTCGAGTGCGGGTATCAGGATCGACCCGATGGGGTCTCGAACGCTGGCCCGTGCCCGGTCCCACCAGCCCCCATCGGTGGTGGAGGCGCCCCGCTTGCGCCGGGAGTGCCGGTCGGCCAACCTCGATCTGGATGCGCGAACCTGCTGCAGATCGACGCCGTCATGCAGGGGGAAGAGCGTGCCCAGCTCGCGGTACTTCCACCGCAGCAGCGTGACGTCGTGTCCGCGTTCGGACAGTTCGTTGGCGAGTTGAACGAGCATGCGGGTTGCCCCGTCCGCTTCGTGCGTTGACCCTCGGAAGAGGACGACCTTCACCTGAGCTTGCCCTCCTCGATGGCGCAGGCTCGCCACGCTACCTGGCCGCCGGGGTCGGACGTCCGGCCGGGCGGGCGCGGGCCGTCGTCCGTGATGAGGTCGCAGACTTTGTCCACCTCGTCGACCCCGGCCCGGGCACCCGCCGGAGTGCCCGCACCCTCCGGTACCGGGGCGTGGCGCTTCACACGCTCAGCGCAAGCTCCTCAAGCTGTACGCCGAAGTAAAGGGCCACTTGAAGTCACGCCTCGACCACTCGCTGTTCATCATCTGCAGCACGCTGCGCGAGGTGTACCACGACGGAGGGCTGGTCCCTGGGAACGTTGACTTCGCCGTAGGCGACGTCTCCCGCCAGACGGCCCCTGCGGAGGCCAAGGAGGACGTGAAAGGCGTCATCCGGTCGCGTCTGGCCGACGGGTTCGTGGTGACGTTCAAGTACCGCGGCCGCGGTACTTGGTGCAAGATCGCCATGTGCCGTACGGCATCCACCTCGACGTCCAGGAGATCTGGTTCAAGGACGGGCAGGCCTGGTTAGACAACCACTCCAGGCTGCAGTCGGCGCCAGAGGACTTCGTGCCGCCGGTGACGACGACGTGGGACGTCGAACTTCGGCTGCCGAGGCGTACCGAGCACCTCCTCGCCGGTCACTACGGCTCCGGCTGGCGGACCCCCGACCCTGGGTTCTGCTACCACGTCCCGCGGCTGTCTACCCAGCTGCACCCGATGCTGGACGATCTGCACCTCACCCCGCGGGAGCACCGTGCATGGCTCGATGAGTTCGTCGCGGAGGGCATCGTCGATCGAGACGGCCCGACGTTCCTCGCGCTCGACGGACAGCCCCTCTACCCCCTCGAGCGGTTCACTGACTAGTTGAGCGAAGCTGACACGCCGGGGGGCCTTGAGACTCTGCTCCTGCCGATCGAGGTCTGTACTCTTCGAGGCGAATCGGAGAACTGTAGATAGCCGACCCTCGAGGTCAATATCGAGATCGCGATCGTGGGGGTCGGAGGGATCGGCTCCCGGCACCTCCAGGCCATAGTGCGCGATGGCGTAGCCAAGCGGGTGCACCTCGTCGACCCCGATCCTGAGGCGCTCTCGCGGGCACGGGCTTTGGTTGCCGATGATGCCCACTCGGGGCAGGTGAGAGTTGAGGAACACGGAGATACCGCTGCCCTGACTGCCGACCTCGACGTTGCCGTGGTTGCAACCGGCTCGACCATCCGAAGTCAGGTCGTGGCGGCACTGATCGGGACGGTTCGGGTAGACCATCTGATCCTTGAGAAGTTCCTGTTCCCGTGTCGGAGCCAGTATCGAACGGTGGCAGATCTGGTGGCCGAGGCCGGCACGACGGCATGGGTCAACACCCCCCGGAGACTGTGGCCTGGCTACATCCAGCTGCGTGACTCGCTCGATCCGGAGGCCCCTCGGTCGCTGCGTGTTCAGGCCACCCCGGCCCATGGCCTCGGCTCCAACGCCGTGCACTTCCTGGACTTGTTCCAGTTCCTTCTGCCTGGCCTGTCGAGACCAGCGAACGAGCTCATGCTTCACGGTCTCGACCTTCGCCTGATCGAGAACCGGCGGCGAACCGGTTATGTCGAGTTCGACGGAACGGTGCGCGGAAGCACGCCTCGGGGTGATCACTTCGACATCACGGCGATGCCCGGATCGCGTGCACCGCTCGTCGTCTCGCTCACCTGTGGTGATGAACATGTCGTCATCGATGAGGCTGGCAGGGCCCTCCTGAGACGGTCCGTGGACGACGTCCAGGGATGGCGATGCGAGGAGTTCAGCCTCTTGCTGCAAAGTGAGTTGAGTGGCCGGGTGATCCGAGAACTGGTGACGACCGGCCAGTGTGGCCTGCCCGACCTTGCCGAGTCGACTCTTGCGCACCTCGCACTGCTTGATCCGTTCTTGGATGCGCTCGGCGCTACGGAGGAGGACGCCGCATGTCCGGTGACGTGAACGCGAACTCCGAGGTGTTGCTGGTCGGTGCCGGGCCGATGGCTCGGGCCTACGCCTCGGTTCTCGAGGAGCTGGGGATCACCCCGACGGTGGTGGGGCGGTCCCGAGCCGGCGTGAATGCGTTCCGTGAGCAAGCGGGTATAGACGCCGTCACCGGTGGGATCGACGCTTGGCTCGCCACCAATACGCCGCCGACCCACGCGATTGTCGCGACCAGCGTCGATGGATTGGCCGACTCCTCCCACGCCCTGTTGCGTGCGGGTGTCACCGACCTCCTCATCGAGAAGCCTGGAGCGCTAGACCTCCCCGGGATCGAGCGGCTGGCCCAGTCGGTGCAGGAGACCGGTTCGAGAGCCTGGATCGCCTACAACCGACGGTTCCTGGCTTCTGTCGCCAGAGCTTCACAGATTGTGGCTGAAGATGGGGGAGTCCGGTCGTTCACCTTCGACTTCACCGAGCAGGGTGATCGTGTGGCTCAGACCCACCACCCCGCCCACGTGAAGGATGCGTGGCTCCTAGCGAACTCCTCCCACGTCATCGACCTGGCCTTCTGGATGGGTGGCAGACCCGCCCGCCTCCAGTCCTCGGTGGCTGGAGAGTTGCCCTGGGCGAGTGGCCCTTCCTCCTTCGTTGGTTCCGGTTCGACGGACCGGGGAGCATGGTTCAGCTATCATGCGAACTGGGCGGGGCCTGGTGGCTGGTCGCTTACGCTCGTGACCGAGGTGCACCGACTGATCCTCCAGCCTCTTGAGCGGCTTCGGATCCAACGGCTCGGGAGCTTCGAACTGGAAGACGTTGACCTCGACATCTCGGCAGATGCCCGTCACAAGCCCGGTCTCCTGCGGCAGACAAGAGCTTTCCTAGGCGCGAGGGAGGACTCGCTGTTGAAACCTGTGGAGGAACAGGTCTGGTTCGTCCGTGATGTGACGACACGGATCCAAGTGGGGGCATGAGTTGACGGCACGTGTGCAGCGCGACGCGTTGGGTCTCAGAAAAGCTCGATAGCCTCCCGAATCTCACGCAGGCTCGATGGTCTATCCCGAGTTCTCATCCTCCGGTGGTCACGTGAAGCACCCAAGTACCGTCGCACGTCGAATCATGAGTGAGCGAAGCTCTTCGCAGCTTTGGCTCGTGGTCGCTGGCTTGGCGGCCCTGGGGGTTAGGTTCGGCGATCGAACCCGGTGGGCGATGCGCCGCGGTCACGCGTTCGTACAGGCTGGCCGAGTGGGCCCAGCGATCGAGGCGTACCGCCTAGCCGCGAATGATGCCCCTCCCCGCCGCCGTGGAGCGGCTCTGATGGAGATCGCCAAGCTCGAACGCCGCATGGGGCTAGTCGAGCAGTCGCTGCAGACCTACGAGGATCTCGCCACGGTCCCTCGGTTCGAGTGGAAGGCTGCAGTCGGGATTTTCGAGTCGCTCATGCGTCTCGGTCGAATCGACGAGGCCGTGGCGTACCTGGAGCACCGGCTCGATAGCGCAGAGGGCGTGTCGCTCGCGCGGTTACGTCGTGCCCTCCGCGCGGTAGAGCGACACCACGTCTGGTCGACGGCGTCTCGCATCCACGGGATGATCGCTGACCACCCGGACCACGTACCCTCCAGCAAGTTGGCCCAGCGTTACGCACATGCTCTCGCGAGAGTCGATGATCTAGCAGCGGCCGACGATGTTCTGCTGAGGGCCCTCC
>JBJHBB010000286.1:0-4036 GCA_050485265.1 Rhodothermales bacterium
CTAATGGACGAGCTGTCGAAGGTCAAGCGTGTAATGGAGCGGCATGTCCCTGGGTCCCCTCATGAGGTATTGCTCGTGCTGGACGCGTCCACCGGGCAGAATGCGGTCCGCCAGGCGGAGGAGTTCACGAAGGCCGTTGACGTCACCGGGCTGGTGCTCACGAAGCTCGACGGGACTGCCAAAGGGGGCATTGTAATTGGCATTTCGCACGAGTTCGGCGTTCCAGTAAAGTATATCGGCGTTGGGGAGGGCATAGACGACCTGCAGGTCTTCGACAGGCAGGCTTTCGTTTCGGCTCTCTTCGATTAGACACACCGTTCACAGCGCCGTCTGCACCAGTCACCCGGTCAGGGTGGCCGTTGCAGCCGAAGTTGGTGCCGTGAACTCTCGCCATCGCCGATCATATCTAGTGCGGGACCGGCCCGGCCGGCTCCGGAGTAGCCAGACGAACCCTGCGTGCCTCCCCGATGGGCCGGCTGACGATATCGCATGTCGCAAGCGCGAACGCTCCACGGCGGTCGCTGTCGGGTATGTGCTTGCTCTTGCTGGCGATAGTGGTCATCGCCGCACCTGCTGCGGTGAGCCAACCGGCCTTCGAGGCGGACCTTGCCACCTTCCGTGCCGACAGGGGCGAGCAGCCGCGATTGGACCTTCACCTGCAAGTGCCGAACGCGGGCCTTCAGTTCGTCCGCCGAGACAGCGGCTTCACTGCAGGGTACGTCGTCGGCGTAACCGTTTATCGCGCAGGGCGCAGCGATCGGCCGGACGGTCTGGTGATGACCCGGTCATGGAACCGCAGGGTGCAGGCCTCATCCTACGAACAGACCGTTGACGGTCAGCACTTCGATCGATCGGCATATTCGCTCGAGGTGCCGTCGGGCAGGTATGTCGTGCGCGTTCGGGTCGAAGACAGCGTCTCCGGTAGGGCGAGCACTCGCGACGTTGTGACGGACGTGCTCGATGTTGCCGGCAACACCAGCATGAGCGATCTCCTTATCGTCGAATCCTACGATGCGCGCACGCGGAGCTTTGCCGCCAACGCCGCGCGACTCGCTGCATCCTCCGACAACCCCCTCGCGATCTACTACGAGGTTTACCTCAGCCGGCCCGAGCGCCTCCGCATCGAGTACGTTGTCCAGGAGGCGGCTGCCGATCGGCGGCGTGGAGGCATCCTAGGCTTCATTCTTGGCCGTCGGGGCCAGGAACCTGGCAACACGGTCTTCCAGGTCGTCGAGCCCATGGCAGTGACGGCGGGACGCAACCCCATTCACCGACGGCTGCCTGCGGACCGGTTCGGTCCTGGTGATTATCAGATCACCGTGCGCGTAGAGCGCGAAGGTGGTGGCACGATTGCAGAGCGGACCGCCGCATTCGCGATCGGATGGGGCGGGGTGTTTGACGGTTTTGAAGACCTGGACTCTGCGATCGCCCAGCTGCGCTACATCGCCAAGGACCGAGAGATTCGCGCGATGCAGCAGGCACCCACGCCGGAAGAGAGGTTCCGGTTGTTCCGCGCCTTCTGGGATCGCCGCGACCCGTCCCCGGGAAGCGCTCGCAACGAGCGTATGGAGGAGTATTACGCGCGAGTTGGCCAGGCCATCCGTCAGTACGGACGTGGTGGTTGGGAGAGCGATCGCGGCGAAGTGTTTATCCGCTTCGGCGAGCCGGACCGGGTGGTGAATCACTCTGAGGCCCAGGGAGGGCGTCCGTACCAGGTGTGGTATTACAGTCGGATGGGACGACGATTCATCTTCGTCGAGGACGGAAGCTCGGGAGACTATCGGCTGCTGGTTCCGATCTGGGACGAGCGGACGCGCATGTAAACGGCCCTTTCAACGGGTCGGCCGACCGGCTCCGACGTAACTTCTGAGTCCCATCTACGCCGCCCGTATGCGTCCCGAGGTAGTCCAGTCAGACCTGCGCATCGTGTTCATGGGCACCCCGGATTTCGCGGTGCCCTCGCTTAAAGCCCTCGTTACTGAGGGCTATCGCCCGCAGCTCGTGGTCACGGTGCCGGACAAGCCCCAGGGCAGGGGACTTGAGTCCCAGCCGTCGGCCGTAAAGGAGGCGGCGGAGCGCCACGGCATCCGGATCGCGCAGCCGGAGGATCTTCGCGATCCGGAGTTCATCTCGCAGATCGCAGCCATCGACCCGGAGATCATTGTCGTTGTTGCTTTCCGAATCCTCCCACCGGAGGTCTTCTCGCTGGCGAGCGAGGCGGCCTTCAATCTCCACGCATCACTTCTGCCGAGGTATCGCGGCGCCGCTCCGATCAACCGTGCGATCATGGCGGGGGAGATCGAGACCGGTGTCACCACGTTTCTGTTGCGGCCGGAAGTAGATACTGGGGACGTCATTCTGGTTCGTCGGGTCTCGATCGGGCCCGACGAGACGGCGGGCGAGCTCCACGACCGTCTCGCGGATCTTGGAGCGAACCTGGTCGTCGAGACGGTGCGACATCTTGAGGCCGGCACCGCCGACATCCGCAAGCAGGATGACAGCCGTGCGACGCGCGCGCCGAAGATCTTCAAGGAGGATGCTCGCATCCCGTGGACCAAGACGTCAGCGGATGTGCACAATCACATCCGTGGGCTGAGTCCCTATCCGGCAGCATGGACCAAGCACGACGACACGACGTTGCGACTCTTTGTGTCGCGCACGGACCGAGGGATGGGAGAGCCGGGCGAGGTCCTGGAGGCCTCCGGCGACCTGCTCAAGATCGCGTGTGAGGAAGGCGCCATTCGAGTGCTCGAGGTGCAGCGCGAGGGACGCCAGCGTATGTCGGCGGGGGAGTTCCTGAACGGCTACGACATTCGTGTCGGCGACCGACTGACTTAGTGCTCAGCGATGCTGCCGACCCCCATCCCCCCGCCACGCGAACTTGTCGATCGCTTTCGGAGGGCGATGGAGCGCATGCCCCCCGAGGCAGGTCTCGAGCAGGCCGTCGAGCAGTCGCAGACTCTCTTTCGAGAGACGTTCGGAAGTAGCCCGGAGCGCACCTCCGGAGCTGCCTTTCACGTGCCGGTACAGGCTGAGCATACCGACTACTTCCCTGGATTCGCTTTGCTAGTAACCCAGCCGTGGGGTGTTGGGGTTTCGCTGGCACGTGGTGAGAAGGAGGGAGGCATGACCGTCGCCGGAGGCCACGCCGACCTTCTGAGGCGTGCACTGGAGGTACTGCTTGATCGACTTGCCGCGGAGGAGTCACTTCGGGGTCTTCAGGTGGCTGTTACCTCCACCAATCCACGCGAGCCGGACGCGACCTTTCTCGTGGCGGCGCTGGCCGCGTTGATGCGCGGATTTAGCGTCTCCCTAGACTCGGAGACAAACCTCGCGATCAGTGAGTCCGTGCGCGAAACGGTCGGACGACCGTTCGGTCCTGCTCACACGCTGTCTCTCGGCTCCGAGGGTCCGGTAGTGCTCGTCGACACGGCCACTAGCGAACAGCTCGCGTTGGGCCGGCCCGAAGGCACGGGCTTCGCGCTGATCGAATTGGAGCAATTGGAAGAAGCACCCGCTGGGCAAGACTGGGCCCGCGCGGCACTCGTCGACGAGAGCATCCAGCGGCTCCGCTCCGAGGGCGGGTTCGCAGGACTAGCCTCGCTACGCTCGCTCGAGCACCGTGATCTTCCGTCCGCACTGCGGCATCTGGACCCTCGAGCTCGCGAGTTAGTCGGGCTACTAGTCATGGAGGATCGGCGTGTGCCTCGAATGGTGGCAGCACTTCGACGCGGCGACAATCAGATCTTCGGCGCGCTGATGCTGATGAGCCACGCCGCTCGCACAGAGTACTTCCCAAGGCTTCGGCCGGGCGTCAATGCCATCATCGAGGCCGTCGAGACCACGGAAGGGATCTACGGCGCGCGCCTCGTCGGCCAGGAACACTGCAATCGCGTGCTCGTGTTCGGCCGCAGCTTCCTGCTTCCCGACTTCCTCGATGCGATAGCAGAGAGAGTGTCCTCCGAACATGGTATCACCCCGCGGGTGAGCCTCCTCTAGTCCAGCATGATTCAGCCAGACATCACCGAGCTCTCGG
>JBJHBB010000287.1:0-4027 GCA_050485265.1 Rhodothermales bacterium
ACAGCAGATCGATGAGCAGATCGACCTGGACCTGGACATGGACCTTGACCTCGATCGCGCCGCTGCGCCACCTCCGCCGCCGCCGCCAGCGCCATCGGAGCCCGAGGCTCCTGCAGAGCCTGAGATCTTCGTCGTCGTGGAGGAGATGCCCGAGCCTATCGGCGGTCTGGAAGGATTGCAGAGCCGAGTGCGCTATCCCGAGATGGCCCGCCGCGCTGGAATCGAAGGCACCGTGTTCGTCCAGTTCGTCGTCGACGAGCAGGGCAACCCTTCAGAGATCACCGTCGTCCGTGGTATCGGTGGAGGAGCTGATGAAGCGGCCATGGAGGCCGTCCGCCAGACGCAGTTCCGCCCAGGACGTCAGCGAGGACAGCCGGTCAAGGTGCGAATGTCGCTACCGGTTCGCTTCCGCCTTCGCTAGCCGAATTGCCCGCAACTTTAGCCCGGCTCTCTTCTAGAGGGCCGGGCTTTTTCATGCACCCCGCCCAGTCAAATGGGCCACTCCGTCTGCGGCAGCGACGAGAACGTCAGTCGCTCTCGCAACGAACAATCCGTGGTCTAGCACCCCTGGAATGCTGAGTATCGCTCGATCCAGTGCCTCCGGGTGGGGGATGGCGCTAAACCGGACGTCCAGAATCCAGAATCCCTGGTCCGTGACGACCGGTCCATCCTTCCGTACACCCATTCTGAGCTCGGGCGCCCCACTGAGACCCCTCAGTGCACGCTCGACGGGTCGCAGTGCCATCGGAAGTACCTCGACGGGTACGGGCATCTTGATCCCCAGCCTGTCGACCACCTTGGACTCGTCGACCAGCACCACGAAGCGGCGCGCCGCATTGGCGACCACCTTCTCTCGCGAATGCGCACCACCTCTGCCCTTGATGACGTGGATCTTATTATCAGGAGCGTGGAAGACCTCGTCGGCGCCGTCAAGCGCCAGGTCGAGCGAATCGACGTCGTCCAGCGTGCAGAGCGGGAGGTTGAGCTCGCGAGCGAGGCGCTCAGCCGCAAATGACGTAGGAACGCCTCGGACCGATAGGCCCTCGCTGGCGACACGTCGGGCGAGGGCACGCATGGCGGCTGCGGCCGTCGAGCCCGTCCCGTAACCGAGAGTCATCTCGTCCTCAACGAGATCGGCCGCCGCTTCTCCAACGGCCTCCTTCAATTGGTCCTGGCTACGCGCTTTCATCGGCTGTCGAGCTCGTGTTCGCTGCCGGTCCGCGACCTACTCGTAGCGAAGCGCTTCGATCGGGCGCAGCGTGGCCGCTTTCCAGGCAGGATACACCCCGAAGACGATCGCGATGACGGTGACTCCTACGACGCCAGTGATCGCCCAGCCGAGCGGGAAGGCAGGCTGGATGCTCGAGAAGATGGCCAGTGCATTTCCGCCGGCGATGCCGAGTGCAATTCCGATGAGGCCGCCGATCTGGCAAAGCACGATCGCCTCAAGGAGGAACTGGCCAAGCACGGCTCGACGCGTAGCGCCCAGAGCTTTGCGAATCCCGATCTCGCGTGTGCGCTCCGTCACACTGACCAGCATGATGTTCATGATGCCGATGCCCGCAGCGAGGAGGGCGATGAGGCCGATACCGGCACCACCAACCGTTAGCATTGCCGTGAAGGCCTGAAACGGTCCCTGGAGCGCGTCATTCGTGACGATCTCGAAGTTGTTATCGTCCTGAGGTCTCACCCCTCGAATCACTCGCAGGTGTCCGGTCACCTCCTCGATCGTGGCGTCCAGGAACTCAGGACCGGGCGCGCGCACGTCATAGGAGATGTTTCGCTGCGGATCCCCATACACCTGAAAGAGCCTGGTGATGGGAGCCCAGACATTCTGGTCGGGGCGCTCTCCGAGAAACGCACCTTGCTCCTCGAAAACGCCGATCACCTGAAAGCGACGCCCGCGCACGCGGACCTCCTTTCCGATGGCCTGTTCTCCGGGAAAGAGCCGCTCAGCGACAGGCTGTCCAAGCACGGCAACGGGTCGACCATACCGGACATCGTCCTCACTCAGGAATCGGCCGTACTCGATTTCGAAGCCGTTGTTGACGGCCCAATCCTGGTCGACGCCGCGGATACGAATGTTTGGATCTGTTTCGCGGCCGTCGGCCGTGACACGCGCGAAGTCGAAGCCGGCGTCCGGGGCAATCGACACAGGGAGCTCTGACCTCCGCTGCAGTTGGAGCAGATCGTCATAGGTCAGGTTGGGACGGTTCCGAAGACTCGGATCTCGCGGGCCGACTTGTATCCCTGGGAATTTGGAGACATAAAATGTATTTGCCCCCATCCCACCGAACGTGTCGGTGAAGTAGCGGTCGATCACCCCAACGGCAGTAACTGCGGCGATCACGGAGAAGACACCGATGACCATCCCCAGAAGGGTCAAACTGCTGCGGAGCTTGTTGGTCCGCAGCGCCTCGAGCGCCATCCGGAAATATTCGCGCAGCAAGATCAGCCCGTATTGGTGAGTCGGAAAATCATTCGTAGCGCAGGGCCTCTATGGGATTACTGCTAGCGGCTCGCCAGGCGGGGATGAAGCCGAACAGGACGCCCACGCCTACGCAGATTCCGAAGGCCAGGATGACCGTACCCACGGAGAGGTAGGCGGTAAACACCATATTGATCAGCATCGTCACCACGAACGCCAGCCCGACTCCGACCAGGCCGCCGAGGCAGCACACCAGGACGGCCTCGATCAAGAACTGCCCGAGGATGGCACGGCGGCGCGCGCCAACCGCCTTTCTGATCCCGATCTCGCGCGTCCGCTCACGTACCGACACGAACATGATGTTCATTACGCCGATCCCACCGACAAGCAGTGCGAGCCCGGTGAGAAAGAGACCGACGAAGTAGATGATCATTTTCACGCCGGCGATTTGCTGCCTGAACGCATCCTGCCGGTTGATCGCGAAGTTGTCATCCGCGATGGGATCCAGGCCGCGCGAGGCCCGCACGATTCCGCGGATCTCGTCCTCCGCCACCTCCATGGAGACGTCCTCCCGGACCTTCACCTGGACGGTGACGGACCGCCACTGGGTAAGCCCGAATGCCTTCTTGAAGGCCTCCAGCGGAACGATCACCTGGTTGTCAAACGAGACCAGGCCCAGGAATTTCCCCTGACGCACCAGTACGCCAATCACCTCGAACCGGTGGCCTCCGATCCGCACCTGCTTTCCTATCGGGGACTCTCCGGGGAAGAGCGCCTCGGCGACCTCCTGGCCGATCACCGCGACGTAACGGCCCGCTCGCTGGTCGGCATCACCGAAAAAGCGACCCTGGTCGAGGTCGAGGTTGTTCACGTCTGCGAGCTCCGGGGTGGACGCGCGCACAAAGACGTTGACCAGGCGCCGGTCCTGCACGCGCACCTCCTCCATGCTGAAACTGACGGGCGCCACTGTCTCGGCGGTGACGCTTCGCTCGGCGATCGCCGTGCCGACGTTCTCGTCAATCACCGGTCGGTTGATGTAGCGCCACCAATCCCCTTGTGATGTGTTGGGGAAGCGATCGACGTTCAACACCCGAGCGCCGAGCATGTCCACGCTTCGATCGAAGCCACGCTCGATTCCGTTTATGGTGGTGAACATCGCCGTGACCGAGACGATGCCGATGATGATCCCGAGCGTCGTCAGCAGCGCGCGAAGCTTATTTGCCCAGATTGCCCGCGAGGCGATCATGAGGCCTTCGTAGAGCTCCGAGAGGAATACCGTCACTAACCGAGACGTGCGCGCGAAAGTTGGATTGACGCCCTACGATGGCCGCGAACGGGATGTTGCGCCGCGGGCTAAAGAGGCTTCTCCAGGCGCAGCCTGTAGTCGCTGTACGTGCTGTTGAAACCTGCGGCCGTCACACGGAAGTCAAGCTCGAGCCCCATGATGGTCATACCGGGGTGCATGTTGGGGAAGGTGTCATAGGCGAATCTTCGGTAGCCCATCCGGCGGACCTCATCCGTCATCGCTTCAAGCAGCGCGCGCGCGACGCCGCGGCGACGCCAGGCCTCGACAACCCCGCCTTTGGCGCTGTAGAACAC
>JBJHBB010000288.1:0-4010 GCA_050485265.1 Rhodothermales bacterium
TATCCGTACGCAGCAACAACGATGGACTCGGTGCCAGACGAGCCCTGGATCGGCATGATGCGCGCGTCCCAGTTGATTCCGGTTACGCCGAGGCCATTGTTGCCACGCGCGGCGGCCGTTCCGGACACGTGCGTTCCGTGCTGTGCCGAGGTGATGTTGCCGTTGTTGTTATAGGCGTTCCAGCCGTGATAGTCGTCGATGTAGCCATTGCCATCGTCGTCCTGACCGTTCGGCGTCGAGGACTCGTTCTCGTTCTTCCAGTAGGGGATGTCGCCGTGGTTGAGGTCGAAGCCGTTGTCAACGATCGCCACGACGGCATGCTCACCTGAAGCCAGCACGCCCCCTGTGGTGATGGACCACGCATCGAGCGCGTCTACGTCGGCGCCCGGAGTTCCACCGGTCTGACCCGTGTTGTGGAGGTTCCACATCTGCGGGAAGCTCGGGTCGTTAGGCCCGCCCTCTAGCGGCTCAAAGGAGGCCGTGCGGAGCTCGACGATGTGGTTGTACTGCGCCTGCTTCACCAGGCTCGACGCACGGGTGGCGCCGAGGATGGCATCCGCCGAACGTCCGTCAGCCAGATGGCCTTCCTCATCGAACTCAACGAGCCAGATGTTGAGGAGCGGAACGAGGTTCTGGACCGGCTGCAGGTTGAACTCGGCCACGGCAGGGTCCTGGGTCAGAGCGTCGATCGAGGCGTCCGCCTGGAGGCGGACCATCATCTGCCCGGGAACGCGGGGCTCATGTTGAGCGAAGGCGTCGGCCACGCCGACGAGCAATAACAGTGAGGCAAGCAAAAGGCCGCCGGATAGCTTTCGGGCGGCCTCTGCGGTAGTCGCAAGAGACACGGAAGCGATAAAGGTTGGTTGCGGGTCTTGGGCCGGCTAGGGCACTCGTATAGATACACACAAAGTCCACCCAGCATCAACAAAAACCACATATGCTGCCCCCTTGCGTCCGCCGACTGGCTTATCACCGGTACCCCACGGCGGGCACCCATGCGCCGTTAGGAAGTTGGCGGGGGGCACAGGTCCCCAGAAGTCCTAGCACCGCACTTGATGAGCGGCCTCAGCGACGGGATCTTCCGCGCCCCCAACCCTGGCTATTCCTCGTCTCCCTTCTAACTCATGAAAGCTGTCCCCCGCGTTGCGTACCTGTGCATGGAATTCGGTCTGGATGACCGGCTCAAGATCTTCTCCGGTGGGCTGGGCATACTCGCTGGAGACCACCTGAAGGCAGCGCACGACGAGGACCTCCCCATCGTCGGTGTGGGGATCAAATGGAAGCAGGGCTACGGAAGCCAGGAGGTCGACTCTCACGGGAAGCTCTACGACGCGTTCAGAACGACCGATTATACTGGTATCGTTGAGGACACGGGTGTCGAGGTGGAGGTCCAGATCGCTCGGGAGCCGGTCCGCCTGAAAGTCTGGAAGACAACCCACTTTGGGAACGCGACGCTGTATCTCCTGGACGCCGACGTGCCCGGCAACCCTAGTCCCTGGATCACCGGAAGTCTGTACGGATGGTTCGGCGAGGAGCGTGTCGCACAGGAGATCATCCTGGGGGTTGGCGGCGTCCGCGCGTTGCGCGCTCTTGGCGAGGATGTCGATCTCTTCCATTTCAACGAGGGCCATGCTCTGCTCGCCGCCTTCGAACTGGTCCGCGAGAAGACATCCGGAGGGATGGACTTCGACGACGCAGTGGCAGCCACCAGAGACGAGATCGTCTTCACCACGCACACTCCGGTGCTTCAGGGGAACGAAAGCCATCCCATCGAGCGCCTGCAGTACCTCGGCGCGGATCTCGGTCTCACTCGCGAGCAGCTCGTAGCGATTGGCGGTGAGCCGTTCAACATGACCGTCGGAGGCCTGCGAATGGCGCGACTCGCGAACGGGGTGGCGCAGTTACATGGTCAGACGGCAAATGCCATGTGGGCGGACGTGGAGGACCGCGCCGAGATCATCGCGATCACCAACGGTGTGCATACGGGCACCTGGGTCGACCCCGCGATGCTCGACGCTGCTTCTGATCAAAATGCGGACGTCTGGGAACCGCACCTTCAGAACAAGCGCTGGCTGGTCGACTTCGTCCACGCACGGGTGGGCGTGAGGCTCGATCCAGAGAAGCTGATCGTTGGTTTTGCCCGCAGGGCGGTGACCTACAAGCGCGCCGATCTGCTTTTCAGTGAGGTCGAGCGGTTGCGGCCGCTACTGGAGTCGGGCAAACTGCAGGTCATCTTCGCCGGCAAGAGCCACCCCTTCGACGATGGAGGCAAGGCGATCGTAGCGAGACTGCTGGAGAAGGCCCGTGAGTTTCCTCGAGGCGTCGTCTTCCTGCCCGACTACGACATGGCTACCGGTCGCGCGCTCACTCGTGGCTGCGACGTCTGGCTCAATAACCCGCGACGACCCAAGGAAGCAAGCGGTACCTCGGGGATGAAGGCAGCCATGAACGGGGTGCTCAACCTCAGCATCCTTGACGGCTGGTGGCCCGAGGTCGCCGACCACGGGGTCAACGGCTGGGTCATCGGGGACGAGCACGTGCCCGCCGAGGAGAAAACGCAGGATGCGCGTGATGCTACCGCTCTATTCCGGGTCCTCACCGAGGAGGTCATCCCTACGTACTACGATGATCCGGACCGCTGGAGGAAGATGATGCGTGCTAGTATCCAGGCCACACGGGACGAGTTCTCGGCCGCCCGCATGGTGCGCGAGTACTTCGAGCGTCTCTACAACCCGGCTTGATCAGCTACGGCGAGCCAGCAATTCAAGCTGTACCCGGGCCACGCCGCGCTGGACCATTCCGATTTGACGGGCGGCCTCGTGCGAAAGGTCGATCACACGGTTGCCGTGGAACGGCCCTCGGTCGTTGATCCGCACGACCACGGACCTGCCGTTTCGAAGGTTGGTGACGCGAACCTTAGAGCCGATCGGCAGCGTGCGATGCGCGGCTGTTAGCGCCCCCGGATCAAATCGCTCGCCACTGGCGGTTCGGCGGCCGGCGAAGTCGCGCCCATAGAAACTAGCGGGTCCAACTCCGATGTCCTCCACGGGCATCAGATGGAGCGGCAGATCCTCTGATTCGGCGTAGACCTCTTCTTGCGACAGAGGCTCGGAGGAGACGTGCACCTCGTTGAGGCCGGCTTCACCGACCTCGACGAATTCGCCGTTCCCGTTGCCATTGTCGAACGCCATCGTCACGAAGGCGGTCATCAGAGCGATCAATGTGAGGCCGGCGAGGGTGTACAGTCGTCGCTGGATCCGGAAGCGGTATTGTCGACGGGCCTTCTCTGCTGAGCGGCGGCCGGCCTTGCGGTCGGTCGGGGGCATGAGACTGAGGGGCTGGTGTCTGCGGCGCGGCGGGAGTTTAGCTCTGATATCGGAAGGCTGTAACGCGATTTGACGCACATGGGTTTTGACATTCGCTTTGTCGCCCTCGGGACGCCCGTTGAGGGCTGTCGATGCAGAGGGTGTAGTTTCGACGTCGCCATCGAACCGCTTGCCAATGCGCTTACTTCTCCTTTCTGTCGCCTTTCTGCTTCTCGTTCCGAACGCCCACGCCCAGGAAAGACTCGACATCGAGTCCTACAGGGAGGTAGCCGAGCGCATCATGGCCGCAGCCCTGGAGGACCACACGGCGTACGATCGCATGGCCTACCTGGTCGATCGGTTCGGACACAGGCTGAGTGGGAGCGAAAGCCTCGAGGCCTCCATCGACTGGCTGCTGGTGGAGCTGGAGGCTGATGGGTTTGAAAACGTCCGCGGTCAGGAGGTGATGGTGCCACACTGGGTGCGCAACCAGGAGTCGCTCGACATGGTCTCGCCCAGGCACGAGGAGTTGCGAATGCTCGGGTTGGGCAGCAGCATCGGTACGCCTGAGGACGGGATTACGGCGGAAGTGCTCGTCGTCCGT
Source organism: Rhodothermales bacterium (assembly GCA_050485265.1). Classification (GTDB taxonomy): domain Bacteria; phylum Bacteroidota; class Rhodothermia; order Rhodothermales; family JANQRZ01; genus JBJHBB01. Next base: position 3,910 of record JBJHBB010000288.1, read on the forward strand.
TCGTTCGACGAACTCGAGGAGCGCTCGGAGGAGGCGGCCGGGCGAATCGTGGTATTCAACGCGCCCTTCACCACGTATGGCGAGACGGTGCAGTACCGAGC
>JBJHBB010000289.1:0-4008 GCA_050485265.1 Rhodothermales bacterium
GGTTAAGCCGGTGCGCCTGATGCTTCATAATCGTAGGTAGGACTTCAGAACCAATAAGAACCAGGTTCAGCCACGATTCGCTAACCAGCGCCCGCATGAAAGTGAACAGCTGATCGGCGGCTGGTCCTTCGAACAACTGCTTAGGCAGCTCGTCGAAATCGTCGATTGCTATGCAAACTCTAAACCGATCGGACAGTGTAGTACGGGAGGACGATAGCCAGCGGCCAGCCTCTCGAATGACCCCGTTTTGGTCATGAGCGCGGGGCTCAAACTCTGGAAGCTCGATGTCGATGGGGCTCGAATTAACGGAGTCCCCGATTGCTTGAATAATTGAAGCGATAACGCTGTCGCCGCCGCCGTCTGGAGAAACACCCAGGTATCCAAGTGGCAGTGTGCCGCTTGCAACATAATCCGAATGCGCTAGTCGAGCAATTGCAACCTCGACCAGGGAAGACTTGCCGACCCGCTTTAGGCCTGTTACGTAGGTGGAACCGCCTGCAAGTGTTGTAGCCTCAAGCTCTTCAAGTATGTCCTCTCGGCCTACCAGCCGACCAGGATCTCGAATAGCCTGGAGCGTGAACGGATTCGCCGCAGCCTGGCTCCATTTTGATGGACGCTGGGCTTCAACCTCAAAGCTCCAGGAGGCCTCGAAGGTCTGCTCAAATGTGTCGTGCCAAATTCCGTGCACTTCCACTGTGGCGGTTTCGCATCGAATGGCACGCTCGACGGAAAAGTCCACTTCGCGCTCGGCACCGGGCGCGAGGTTGTGGATCGTTGTGCGCCCTCCAGGACGGAATGCCTCTGACACCAAATCGAGATCTATCTCTGTTGCTGGAGCGTTGCCGATATTGCGAATTGCAATGCGGAAGGGATAGGTTGTGCTGTCTTTGGACAATAGTGGCGCTGTCTTCGAGATCGCACTAACCGCCAATTCCGGCCTGGACATAGTTGATATATCATCCAACCTGCTACGGATATCAGCTTCGATGACGTGGACAATGGGAAGTACATACTCCTGCAGTAGGATCGAGGTCAGCTGCCGTATATCCAAGGCGATCGAGGCACAAGCTTCGAGCTGTTCCTCAAGGTCAGTCGCTGAACGTCCGTCAAGTGCCTCTGTCGATGACGCTCGGCACTTGGCATGAGTCGCAAGAACTTGCCTGACAATACGTGCTTCAGTCATGTCCAAGAACGTGAGAAAGCGCGTTAGGAGTTGAGTGACCTCTGGGTCCAAGAGTCGTTGCTGCTGAGCGAGTTCACGTTGTCGATTTCGCAGTTCCTCCAATATGTCCGTAAGCCTTGACTCCATCTCGACCGACATCGAACTCGGTTCAAGTCTGAAGCGGCGAGCCCAGCCGGTACGAACAGTGGCCTTTTGCTGATTGTCAAGACTTTGAAGCGCGAATTCTCTACCAACCGCAATTACAAGTCGGGCCATAATCGCGGGGGATGAATCTGATTCCAGAGTAGGTGTCAGGCTTTCAACCAAAGCCTGAGTATGGCGTTCGGTCAAGTTTGTGGCTGTTGGGTCGTTCGGTATCCGCCGCGCACATTCAACTATGCTTAGGTGAAGTTGATGCCGGGCTACAGATCCCCCTGCATGGGCGATTCCAACGAGGTATACCGTACGAAGCCAGTTCCAGAATGCGACCGATTCTGGAGACTCATTTGGATGCCAACTAGTTCCAGCGGACCGACGTACCTGCGTTGTCTAGCAATCGCCGTAGTTCTCTCTCGTCAAGTGCTTCGAGCTGTTCTTGCGACGGTCTGGCCATCCCAATGGCTCGCGAGCGCGCATCCAGCAGGATGTGCGCCGCGTCTACGCTTGTTCCTAGGTTCAAGGCCCGTCCCCCCCAATCGCGAGTCACTACGATAGCCGTAGTCGTCGCTCGCCACAGCTAGAGTGCTCGGGTGGTGCCGGGTTGCCTGCTGGGTGGACGCCGTGGGCGTCGGTATGTCGCGGCTCCGCCCTGTGTGTGCGCGTGGGTGGGATTGGTCTATAGGAGGGCGCCATCCTTTCGTCGCAGAGTGGCGGTTGCGCCTGTAGGCGGGCAGCCGGCTCGGCGTCACCACCGACGATTGGTGGCGCGTCGGAAGTTGAGGGGGCGCGGCGGCTGGTGAGCTGGCGCTGAGGGTGCTGGGAAGTGCACAGGGACCCCGCGAGGATGGGGGTGTCTGACGCCACCCACCCTGGGGATCCCTGCGCTCGTCCGAGCACCCTCCGCTCGCTCACCGGCTATGGCTCCCCACCAACTTCCGAAGCGCCCCTTTGGCCGGCGGTCGCTTGTCGCGAACCACGTCCAGGAGCGTACTACCGCATCCATCAGCGTTAGTCCGCCGTCGTCGTGGGGAGAAGCGCGAACCCGTCGTGTAGGCGGACTGCCGGTGCGCCAGCCGCCGCTAGCGCATCCTGGACGCGTATCGCGTAGGCCGGATCCATGAGCTGAGCGATCTCGGTGCTGTCGACCCACCGAACGTCAGATGCTTCTCGGGTCTGGGACGGAGACCCTGATCCGGGATGGCAACGGAAGAAGAGGGCGATGATGCCACGGTCGAGGTTCTTATAGACGCCGGTCAGCCGGTCGACCTCGACCTCCAGGCCGGTCTCCTCAAGGATCTCGCGACGGAGGCCGTCCTCGATCGACTCCTCGAGCTCGAGCACGCCGCCCGGGGGCTCCCACTTGGCGTTGTCGCGCCGCTGGATCGCCAGCACGCGTCCGTCCTCGCGGACGACGGCACCCGCGACGCTCACGGAGTGCTTCGGGGTCTCCTCGGCCACGCGCTACTCGATGACTAGGCTGGGAACAGGTCCAGACGAGTGTAGGAGCGTGGGGTGCCGGGTGCCCTCGACCGTCGCAGCGACCGGCCGGCGTACCAGCAGATCGCCGACCGGCTGCGTGCCGACGTGCTCGCTGGGACCCTAGAGCAGGGGAGCAGGCTGCCCAGCGAGACCGAGCTGATCGACACGTTCGGGGCTTCCCGCGGCACCGTGAGGCAAGCGCTCGCGGTACTCCGCACCGAGGGGCTCATCGAGGTGCGACACGGCAAGGGAGCGTTCGTCCGCGCACGACCCCCCATCCGTCGCGTCGCCCACGACCGCTTCGCTCGCCGTCACCGCGAGCAAGGCCGTGCGGCGTTCATCGCGGAGACCGAGGAGCAAGGGCTCGAACCTCAGGTGGAGGTCGAGTCCGTCGGTCCCGAGGAGCTCCCGGCCTGGGCTGCCCCGTACCTGGGGCGGACAACGGGGGAGCGAGTGCTCGTCCGGCGACGGCGGTACCTCGCGGACGGGCAGCCAGTCGAGCTCGCGACCTCTTACCTGCCGCTCGATGTGGTCGAGAACACGAGGATCACGGAACTGAACACCGGGCCTGGAGGTATCTACGCCAGGCTCGAGGAGCTCGGTTACGAGCTGGCCGAGTTCACCGAGGAGGTCTCCGCTCGGATGCCGCTCCCTGACGAGGTGCGCAGCCTCGAACTGGCGGCCGGCGTGCCGGTGCTCCGGGTGCTCCGACGAGCGATCGACACCCAGGGGGTCGTGCTCGAGGTCTGCGACACGATCAAGGCCGCCGACCGCTTCGTCCTGGCCTACGGCCTGCCGGCGACCTGACCGAGCGGACGCACGTCGAGCGCCAGACGTGATGCTCATCCTCCTGTGCGCACCCGGTTGCATCTGATGCTTGACGGTCCCGCAGCAACTCGTATAGACGTGTAGCTGAGCCAAGCTAGCGTGCGACCCAACGGAGACGCTGATGAAGGCGCTCGAAGACCTCCCTCCGACCATCAGCGTCGAACACGCCGGCCAGATCCTCGGGGTCAGCCGCCGCAGCGCCTACCGGGCGGCGCAGCAGGGCGAGCTGCCCACGGTCCGCCTCGGACGCCGGTTGCTGGTGCCGACGGCCCGGCTCCTGACCATGCTCGGCGCCGAAAGGCCCATTCCGGGCGTCGGCTTTTCCGTCTGGCTCGACCGCGTCGCATCACTGCGGGGAGGGGTCTGATGGCGGTCACCCT
>JBJHBB010000290.1:0-1722 GCA_050485265.1 Rhodothermales bacterium
GCCCCGGACTGGTCTAGGATGGACTCCTACAGCGAGGATGTTTTCTGGGACGTCGTGGCCGGGGAGTACCCGCTCGAGATCGACAATCCGGGCGGCGAACCGCTGTGGACGCTTTGCAAGGGGGAGGCCGAGGGTAGGCTCGTCGGCGGCAACCTGTCGATGCTGGTCAGCCTTCTCGGCACTCCCTTCATGCCCGATCTCGATGGCGCGGTTCTGTTTCTGGAGGAGATCGGCGAGCCACCCTACCGGGTCGACAGGCTATTTGCTCAACTTCAGATTGCGGGCGTCCTGGATGCCATTTCAGGGATGGTCCTGGGTGCGTTCACCGGCGCCGCGGTCGAGGAGGGTCGGCCCACGCTGCATCTTCAGGAGGTGATTCGCCATTACGCTGAGAAGGTCGAGGGACCCGTGGCCGCCGGACTCGTGTACGGTCATCTCCGACCGAAGGCCTCGCTGCCAATCGGCGTCAGGGCGAGCCTGGATTCCCGCCCGCAGGCATCGTTCTTGACGATTCTCGAATCACCCACAGCCTGACCCTCGTGAAGCTTGCGGTTTTCGCCTCTGGAGGCGGTTCGAACTTCCAGGCCATTGTCGATGCCATCTCCAAGGGTCGGCTTAGCGCCGAGGTTGTGCTGCTGGTATCGGACAGACGGACCGCCGGCGCTTTGGACCGAGCACGATCAGTCGCGACCGACACCGCCGTCATTCACCCTGATCACCTCGACCCGGGCGAGACCTTTGGCGGGGCGATTCTCGCAGAACTCCACTTACACGAGGTGACCCACATCGCGCTGGCAGGCTATCTGAAGATGGTGCCCGCTGAGGTGGTGAACACCTTTCGGAACCGGATCGTGAACGTGCACCCCTCACTGCTTCCGTCGTTTGGGGGAGCCGGCCTGTATGGTCGCCGCGTACACGAGGCCGTACTCGCTCACGGTGTGCGGTGGACCGGAGCCACGGTGCACTTCGTGGATGAGTCTTTCGACACCGGTCCCATCATCCTTCAGGAGCCAGTGGCCGTCCTTCAGGAGGATTCCTGGGAGACGCTCGCAGACCGTGTGCTGGAGGTCGAGCACCGCATCTATCCCGAGGCGCTCAACCTGCTGGCCGAAGGCCGCCTCTCGGTCGAAGGCCGCCGCGTCATCATTTCGGAATAACAAATCGTCTCTCGAGTCACCATGATCGCCGCTCGTGACCTCCCTCCTCCCCCTGACCTGGCGAGCGTCAAGCGCGCGTTGATCTCCGTGAGCGACAAAGCCGGCTTGACGGATTTCGCGCAGCGCCTCGCCGACCGTGGCATCGAGATCCATTCCACCGGTGGAACAGCACGGCATCTTCGAGAAGCAGGCATCGATGTGGTGGACGTGGCCGACGCGACCGGCTTCCCTGAGATTCTAGGGGGAAGGGTCAAGACACTGCACCCTGCCGTCCACGGCGGCATTCTCGCGCGCCGCACTGATCCGCAGGACACCGCTGAGCTCGCCGACCATGGAATCGAGCCCATCGATCTGCTCGTAGTTAACCTCTACCCGTTCGCGCAGGCTACTGCGTCGCCCGACACAGCCGACGACGTGGCGGCAGAAAACATCGACATCGGCGGCCCGACGATGGTCCGCGCCGCAGCCAAGAACTGGTTCTTCGTGGGCGTCATCACGTCCCCATCGCAGTATGGTCGAATTGCCGAGGAGCTTGAGCAGCGCGACGGTGCGCTAAGTATGGCAA
>JBJHBB010000290.1:1732-4002 GCA_050485265.1 Rhodothermales bacterium
GCAGGGGACTGGCTCGGGAGGCCTTCGCCATGACGGCCGAGTACGACCGCACCATCGTTGACTACCTCGACCGCGCTCCTGGTCATTCAACCACGGCGGCGGGGCTTCCCGATCGCTACGCTGAAAACCTGCCGCTCGCGCAAGGTTTGCGGTATGGCGAAAACCCGCACCAGCAGGCCGGCCTCTACGGGGATCCGTCGGGGCACATCGAGCAGCTACACGGCAAGGAGTTGTCGTTCAACAATCTCCTGGACGTTGGGGCCGCCCTCGGACTCATCGAGGAGTTTGCCTCCGCCCCTCCGACCGTGGCCATCTTCAAGCACACGAACCCGTGTGGCGTGGGGACGGCGTCGACGCTCGCCGAGGCGTACCGTCGCGCGTTCGCCACAGACCGACAGAGTCCGTTCGGAGGAATCGTTGTCGTGAACCGCAAGCTCGATATCGCTGCGACGAAAGAGATCGATGCCGTGTTTACGGAGATCATCATTGCGCCGGACTTCGACGACGAGGTCCTCGACTTCCTGAAACAAAAGCAAAGCCGTCGGCTGATTCGGCAGCGAGGCGGATCGACGGCGGGTGCACTTGACATCCGTAGCACGGTGGGCGGCTTGCTCATCCAGCAAGCGGACCCGCCTCTCGCGAGCGCCGAAACTCTCCGTGCGTCATGCACGGTGGCGACGCAGCGCGCTCCCACCGATTCGGAGTGGGCCGACCTCGATTTCGCATGGCGCGTCTGCAAGCACGTCAAGAGCAACGCCATCGTGTACGCCCGTGACGGGGGGACACTGGGAATCGGCGCTGGCCAGATGAGCCGCATCGACTCCAGCGAGATCGCTGTGGCCAAAGCCACCAAGAGCGAGCTCGACCTTGCGGGCTCGGTGGTCGCTTCAGACGCCTTCTTCCCGTTTGCTGACGGCCTCATAGCTGCTGCCGAAGCCGGCGCTCGAGCCGTCATCCAGCCCGGCGGATCCGTCCGCGACGAAGAGGTGATAGCGGCTGCCGACGAGCGCGGACTAGCGATGGTTTTCACCGGCCGGCGGCACTTCCGCCACTGACAACGCACATCCTCAAGCTCTTTTCACCGCGGCCCGCACATGCCCGGTGCGCCCGGCCCGGACGGGGGCTATATTCGCCGAGCGTAAGCCGCGCGCACACGTGGTCGTGCGCCAACTCGCCCTCCTTTCGCACTCCGACCTGGATTTCCGGCCTTGTTTTCGAACGACATCGCCATTGACCTTGGCACAGCCAACACCCTGATCTACATTCGCGGTAAGGGGATCGTCCTGAACGAACCCTCTATCGTCGCCATCAACCGCAGCAGCGGAAAGGTTGAGGCCATCGGGCTCGAGGCGCAGCTCATGCACGAGCGCACCCATCCCGAGATCGAGACGATCCGCCCCCTGCGCGATGGCGTGATTGCCGACTTCGAAGTCGCAGAGCACCTGATCAAGGGCCTGATCCGCAAGGTCAGCCCAGGCTGGATGTCGCGGATCGGCAAGATGGTGATCTGCGTACCGAGCGGCATCACCGAGGTCGAGAAACGCGCCGTCCGCGATTCGGCCGCATACGCTGGCGCCAAACACGTGCGGCTTATCGATGAACCGATGGCCGCAGCCATTGGCATCGGTCTCAACGTGCACGAGCCCGTCGGCAACATGATCGTCGACATCGGGGGCGGCACCACCGAGATCGCCGTCATCGCGATGAACGGAATCGTGGTCGACGAGTCGATTCGCATCGGCGGGGACGAGATCGACGCCGCCGTCGTGCAGTACTTCAAGAAGCACCACAACCTGCTCATCGGTCAGCGCACGGCCGAGCGGATCAAGTGCGAGATCGGAAGTGCCGTGGCGCTGGACCCGGAACTTGAACTCTCGATCAAAGGGCGCGACCTCGTCTCTGGCGTCCCCAAAACCCGCACGGTTTCAAGCGAAGACGTTCGCGAGGCGCTCAGGGGCCCGGTTGCTCAACTCGGTGCCGCCGTCATGCGAGCTCTCGAAAAGACGCCGCCCGAACTGGGAGGCGACATCCTCGAGCGCGGCATCATGATCACCGGCGGCGGTGCGCTACTCAAGGGGATCGACGTCATGCTGAAGGAGCGCACCGAACTCCCGGTGTTCGTGGTCGAAGATCCGCTGACGGCGGTCGTCCGGGGAACAGGAAAAGTCCTCGAGGACCTGGAGCAGTTCGAACGCGTCCTTTCTTATTAGGTCCAAGCCGGATCATGGGTCTCGATATTGCGGTATGCACGCCGCCCGACTGATCGACGC
>JBJHBB010000291.1:0-3993 GCA_050485265.1 Rhodothermales bacterium
CCTCCGTTCAGGCGAGCTCGGCTTCGCCCAGGCGGCCCGCACCTACTCGCAGGACCCGGGTAGCGCACAGCGCAATGGCGACCTCGGTTACTTCACCCGTGGGCGCATGGTCGAGCCATTCGAGCAGGCTGCGTTCGGTGCCACACCGGGCCAGATCGTTGGACCCGTGGAGTCGGACTTTGGCTTCCACGTAATCCAGGTGACGGGGCGCGCCGACTATGACGTGCGTCTGGCGATCGTCGCTCAGGACGTTGCGCTCGGCAGCCTCACGATTCGCGACCTGCGCGACCGTGTCGAGAGCGTCAAGGAGTACTCCGAGGACGGCGTCGACTTCCGCCAGGAGGCCGAGCGCCAGAACCTGCAAGTCCAGACCGTGACCGTCGAGGACGGCCAGACGACCATCCCGGGCATCGGCCAGAACCGCCAGGTACTGGAGTTCGTGGAGCGGGCGCGCCGCGGCCGCACGTCGGAAGTGATCGACACCGGCGAGGCGTTCGTCTACCTCCGTGCCACCGAGGTCCAGTCGGAAGGATACCGCCCGTTCGACGAAGTCCGCACAGAGATCGAGCCACGTGTTCGTCTCGAGAAAAAGCGCGAGCGTCAGGTCGCGCGTATGCGTGAGGCCTTGTCGCAGCACGGCTTTGACGGCCTGGCCACTGCGCTCGGAACGGAGCAGCGGACTGCGAACAACGTCCAGTTCAACAACCCGATGATCAGCGGCCTTGGCCGCGAGCCCCGCTTTGTCGGCACTGCCCTCGGACTGAACGAGGGCCAGACTTCGGGCGCCGTCGCCGGTGACAACGCCGTCTTCGTGATTCGCGTCACGCAGGCGACCCGGCCGGACCCGTCGGCGATGAGCGAGTCTGAGCGCGAGAACATCCTCAACACGCTCACCACGCGCAAGGTGCGGCAGGTGGCTCAGGAGTGGATGCAGGATCTCCGCGATCGGGCCGAGATCGCCGATAACCGCGCACAGTTCCTGTAGGGTAGACGCTCATCGCGTCATTGGGGGCGGGTCGGCAACGGCTCGCCCCCTTCGTTTATCAGAGGGCGACCAGCGCAGACGGGTCGACCGCGAGAATCCCCTCGAAGACGCGATCAGCGCCTCCCTCCAGATAGAGGTTGCGGATTTCGTCCTCCCCCGGATCGAAGCCGACGGCCAGTTCACCGCCCGGCGCCTCGATCTCGAAACGTGACGCGGTGGACCTGCCGGTGAGGCGCGTGACCACCGCAGCAGCCAGGGCCCCGGTCCCGCAGGCAAGCGTCTCACCCTCGACCCCCTTCTCGTAGGTCCGGATGCCGAGTCTGTCTCGCGAGACGACCTCCACGAAGTTCACGTTCGTCCCGGCGGGTGCGAATGCCGGGTCCTGTCGGATTGCCGGAGCGGTGGCCGCCGGGTCCACGGCCTCCAGGTCGTCAACGAACAGCACAACGTGATCTGTCCCCGTGTGGATGTAGGGCACATCGCGTCCGTCGGCCAATCGAACGTGCGGCTTGAAGTCCGTGGGTGAGGGCACCTCGAGGCGAATGGGGAGCGCATCCTCGCTTGGTACGTGAGCACGATAGGTCCCTGCGTCGGAAGCAAAGATGAGCGGTTCTGCGTCCAGTCCGGCCGATCGCGCGAACCGGGCCAGGCACCGTGCGCCATTGCCGCACATCCCCGCGATCGATCCATCGGCGTTGAAGTAGCGCATGCGGTAGTGCGCGCCATCGTCCGGCGGATTGTCGAGCGCGAGCAGCCCGTCGGCGCCGACGCCGAAGCGACGAGGGCAGTACCTCCGTGCCAGCTCGGCCAGTTCGTTTGCGGTGAAGTGGAAGAACCGGTTGTCGACAACGATGAAATCATTGCCGGCCCCCTGCATTTTGGTGAAGGGGATATGCAGGACGGGATCTGAAGGTGGTGTGAGGCTCACGGAGTCGGCGCTGAACGCGCTTAAGTTATCCGCAGGCCGGGCGCGGAGCATCGCCCGCTCACCGGCATTGAAGACTTCCCTCCGATCCTCATATCGAAACCCATTTGACCGAGCGCACGCTAACGATCGACCGGGTGGAGCCGCTGCTCCTGTTCGGTTTCAATGATTCCCACCTCCGCAAGCTGGAGGCCGCCTTCGCGGAAGTCCGCATCACCGCCCGTGGCAACCAGGTTTTTCTTCGTGGTGAAGAGGAGGTCGTCGACCGCATTGCCCGCATCCTCGAGGAGATGCAGGTCGTGCTCGGCCGCACCGGCACGTTGACCGACCGCGACGTCGACACGGTCCTGGACCTGGCGACTATAGGGAACGGCATCCGCCGGGCCGACGTGGCCGACGCAGTCCTCTTCACGCCCTCTGGAGGCGCAATCCGCGCCAAGACGCCCGGCCAGCAGCGACTGGTCGAGTCCGCTCGGCAGAACGACATCGTCTTCGCCGTGGGGCCGGCCGGCACGGGAAAGACCTATACGGCTGTCGCCCTCGCCGTGGCCGCGCTGAAGAGCCGCCACGTGAAGAAGCTGGTCGTCTCGCGACCCGCCGTCGAGGCGGGCGAAAGCCTGGGATTTCTCCCCGGTGACTTCCGCGACAAGATCGACCCCTACCTCCGGCCGCTTTACGACGCGCTCGAGGACATGCTGCCGCGCGAGAAGCTGCTCAGCTACCTCGATCAGAACACGATCGAGATCGTGCCGCTGGCCTACATGAGGGGGCGGACGCTGAGCAGTGCGTTCGTGATCCTCGACGAGGCGCAGAACGCGACCGCCGGGCAGATGAAGATGTTCTTGACTCGACTGGGGCCTGGTAGTCGAGCGATCATCACGGGCGACCTGACGCAGACGGACCTGCCGCGCGGCGGGGATTCCGGCCTGGCGCAGGCGATGGACGTCCTCTCACGCGTCGACGGTATCCAGTTCATCCATTTCGATCGCAGTGATGTGGTGCGTCACCGGCTGGTCAAAGACATCATCCATGCGTACGAGCAGCACACCGAGCGCACCGAGGCGGAGCAGCGCAGCCGCGGCACCGACGGCAAATGATCAGCTACGGTGCGCTTCGCATCTGGCCGTTACCTGAAGGCCGGTTCACGGTCGGCTCCGATAAGCGATTCGTGCCGCACGACGAAGAGGAGGATCTGCCCGCCGGCACGCTTTTCATCTCGGTCACCCCTTTCCTGATTGAGGCTCACGGCCAGGTCCTTTTGCTAGATGCCGGCCTGGGCGAGTACGCCACAGGGCGCGATGTGAGCTTCCTGATCGAGGGCATCCGGCGAGCCGGATTCGAGCGGGAGGACGTCGAGATGGTGCTGCTTTCCCATCTGCATTTCGATCACGCCGGGGGATGCGTAGCATCGGCGGGGGGGATGGACCAGCCCACCTTCCCCAATGCGACGTACTTCGTGCAGGGGCGTGAGACCGATGGGCCAGGCTACAGCGGCGTCTCGCTGGAAGCGCGAGAGAGGATCGTCCACGCGTTGGACGCAGCCGGGCAGCTGGAAAGAGTCGACGGTGACGTGCGCATCAACGACCTTGTCGAGCTGCAGCACACCGGCGGTCACACGCCGCATCACCAGATCGTGCGCCTCCACGACGCCGGGCGGGTGGCCGTTTTTGGAGGCGACGTCCTCTCCGCGCCCAGTCAGGCCACGCGCAGCTTCCGGGCCAAGTACGACTACGATGCCGAGCATTGCCAGAACGAGCGCCGCGACATCGTTGAGGAAGCCGCGGAGCACGGTCACCTGTTGTTGTTCTACCACTCTACGTCGCGCCCGGCCGGGCACGTAGTCGAGCACGGGACCGGCCTGCGGGTTGAGCCCGTCGGTGAACCGATTATGTCCGGAGCTACGCCTCCTCCGGCTCGAGAATTTCTCTGACGACCTCGGCGAATTCCGCGAGCATCATCGCGGTGGCTCCCCACACTTCGTAGCCGGCGAGATCGTAGTACGGGACGTCCACCTCCTGTCCCCCGAGGCGCCAGCGAACGCTGCACTTCAGTTGCTCGTCGAGCAGCGCAGAGACCGGGATCT
>JBJHBB010000292.1:0-3982 GCA_050485265.1 Rhodothermales bacterium
CTCCCTGGATGCCGTCAATGCCGTGCGCATCTGTCTCGACGATGCCGGATTGAAGCCGTTCATCCGCAACTGGCACGGCTTCATGCGCGGCATTCTCGGTCAGCTGAAGGCCGAGTTGCGCAGGGAAGTGGTCCACGATGACATCGCCGCACTGATCGAGGACCTCCAGACGGCACTGAGGCAGTCGAAAGCGGGGCGCGATGCCGGATTGGCCGACGACTTTCCCGTCGTCCGCCTTCAGCTCGAGCGCGACGGATTCGCGATCTCGCTGTTCACCATGATGAGCACGTTCAATCTGCCCCTCGATGCGACCATCGCCGAGCTGCGCATCGAGACCTATCTGCCCGCCGACGATGCTTCGCGCGCCTTTCTGATGGCGCTGGACGAGTCCGTGCAGGTAGCTCCTCAGGAAGCGTGATCCCTCCCGGCATGGCGAATCCCAGCGGCGCTCGGGCTGAATCACGTCGCGTTGCAACGCAAGAACTCCAGTTCCTGCCATCGAGCCATCGATTGTTCACCACCGAGAAATTCACAGTTAATCGAACGACGTATTCTTTCCCCACCATTAAAGCCTCAATCTGTGTGCGAGCGAGGCCATGGAGCGCCGCGCCATTCACAAAGGCATAGGGAGTGAACGTCATGGCCAGAGTATCGGTAATCGATCCGAAGACCGCGAAAGGCGAGGCCAGGGTACTGCTGGAAGGGGTGCAGGCCGGTCTCGACAGCCGGGAGCTGCTCGCCAACCGCATGGGTCGCTCTGCGGACTCCAAGGCGGAGGCCGCGCTGACCTTCGCGCGCGCACTCGTCGAGCATGGTGGTCAGGTGACGCAGGGGGAGTTCGACGCGGTTCGTGCAGCGGGCCATTCCGACGCCGAGATCATCGAGATCATCACGCACGTCGCGATGAACACTTTCACCAACCTGCTCGGCAAGGCTACCCAGGTTGAGATCGATTTCCCCCGAGTCGAACTCCTGGACGTCGCCTGAGGAAACGTAGGGCGGCAAGACGCGGGTACGCCCGCGCATTGCAGTACCACGACGATTGAAGCTTCACCTTGTCGAGAAACTGCAGGCCGTCCCGGACCATCCGGGAGTCGTGAAATCAAACCCGGAGCGCGTGAACCCGAATGGACAGGAGGCTGCCATGCCGCATCACTTCGCCGCCATTGCGTTCACACCGACGGTGAAGAACGTTCAGGAGAAAATGGGAAGCCGGGCTGCGTATGCCCGAATGGAGTGCGCCCTGGGCAGTGAAAATCTGCGTCTCACGGACGCAGAGTCCACCTTCATTGCGGCGCGGGACTCGCTCTACATGGCCACCGTCGGTGAGACCGGATGGCCCTACATCCAGCACCGCGGCGGACCGCCGGGTTTCGTTCACGTGCTTGACGAACGCACGATCGGGTTCGCGGACTTCCGCGGCAACCGCCAGTACGTGAGCGTTGGGAATCTGTCGACGGATGATCGAGTGTCGCTGTTCTTCATGGACTACTCGAGTCGAAGGCGCCTCAAGCTGTTCGGGCGCGTACGAATCGTCGGACTCGACGACCACTCGGTGTTGTCGCGCCTCGAGCTTCCGGACTATCGGGCACGAATCGAGCGAGCTCTCCTCATCGAGGTCGAGGGGTTCGATTGGAACTGCCCGCAACACATCACCGAGCGGTACACGATGGAGGAGGTGCGTGCGATCACGGCGCCGATGACCGCACGCATTGCTGAACTCGAAGCCTCACTTGCGCGCGCTACTGCAGAACGAGGTGTGACAGGTGGGTAGCCGACCCCTGAGTGATTGGCCCCGATCGAGTGCTGAAGCCTCACTCACTCCACGACCGGACCACCTCGCCCTCGGCATCGAGGATCTCGATCCTCGGGGCATCGCTGCTGTCGACTGCAAGTCGAATGCGCGGCCGCGAGCGGGAGTCTTTGAGCTCCAATTTGGCCGTCCGGGCCAGTTCGCCCTCGCTGCCGAGGTAGATCCGTTCAGCGAAGAATCCGATCTCCCCGAGATAGGCCAGATACGGGCCCAGTATCGCCTGCCGTTCCTGTTCGTTTGCGGCGGCTTCCAGCTCGGTCTGATAGCGGACGATCGTGGTGTCGGTGCTGGCGACCGTGTTGTAGTCGACGTTCGTCGCCCGGTCGATGATGCGCAGTCCCGTACGTACGAAGTCGCCCTCGGAGGACGTGTTCAGGGTAACGGTCTGATTGGACTTCACCTGGTCGAACGAGAGGTGAACGTATCCCGAGGTGACACCGTCTGCACTGGTCTCACGCGATGCGATCAGGCCGCCGACCTCGTCGCCTCGGTGAAAGAAGATGAGTCCGCTGATGCCGGCTCGGGCTGAGCCTCCCCCGGGCAGTTTTGTCGAATTGCCGATCACCAGTGCGAGGCTGCCGTCGTCCTCGACTACGTTGAGGCGCTGGACGGTCAACTCGTCGATCTGTGTCGGTGCAATGAGCATTGCAGCGCCTCGGTCATGCGCCAAGCCATGGGCCACGAAGCCTCCCAGCGCACCGGCCGCCGCGGCGAGCAGTGATATCGCGGTCACTTTCACGAAAGTCTGCATGGGTCTCTCCTCATGGTCTCGAAACTGATGGTTTCCTTGGGCTTTCTGGTCATCCTCGTGCTGCTTCCGGTGCTCGAAGTGAGTGCGACGCACGTCGTGAATCCCGATTGGCCGCCTCACGCCCGGCTGCACAACCTATGGCAGTTGGTGAGCAATGGACTGATCTCAATGGTCGGCCTCTGGCTGGTCTGGCAGCGCGCTGCCGTGCGGCTGGCTGCCGTTCTCGGCGCCGCGATGATTGGGGGCGCGCTGATCGCGCATCTTCTTGCCGACCTCTACGGCGGTGCGATGGCCTACGAGAGCGGTCCGGACACGATCATTCTGGGGCTGCACATCTCGGTGCTGATTCCGATAGTCGTGCTCGGGCTGTTCGCTATGGGCGCCATGTGCTGGCCGGGCTCCCGCAGCGTTCACGACGCCTGATCGAGCAACTGGGAACGGGGGATTCGGTTGGAGTTTCCCGCTCCGCCGCATCCAGTGAGCAGCGCGTTGCTCCTGTCGATGAGCGCGGCCATCAGGTCGTGCACGCGGCGGTGTTCGAGCAAGGGTGCACTCTGACCTGCCCAGAGCGACATGAGATCGGTTCGCCCGGCAGCGATGGCCGCCGATTTGATCTGGCCCATAAGCCAGTTCTGGACGGGGTAAGGTGCTATCGGTAGTGCCTCACTGCTCTCGGTCAGCCGGTTGCGGATGCCGCGCGCGAGGCGACCGCTGAAGACGCGAGTCAAGACCGTATGCCGGGCATCGGCGCTGAACAGCCGCGCCCGATGGAGGTCCGTCGTGCCGGACTCGCCGCAGGCCAGGAATGCCGTCCCTATCTGCACCGCCTGGGCTCCGAGCATCATCGCAGCCGCGATCCCGCGCCCGTCGACGATGCCGCCGGCAGCGATCACGGGCCTGCGCACCGCATCCACCATTTGCGGGATCAATGCGATGGCACCTGTGAGCGAACGCTCGGGTGCGTCCAGGAAAGCGACACGGTGTCCACCGGCTTCGAAGGCGCTGGCCACGATGAGGTCGACGCCCGCCGCATCGAGCGCAAGCCCTTCCTCGACGCTGGTGGCGGTGCCGATGGTCACGATTCCTAGTGTCCGGCATCGGTCGAGAACCTCCGGAGCGGGAATACCGTAGACGAAGCTGAAGACTGCAGGGCGGGCTTCGAGTACGGCTTCCATCTGTGAGTCGAAGGGGGGTGAGAAACGCGCGGGCATGGCGGGCGGCGCCATACCGAGTTCGTCGAAGAGAGGCTGCAGGGCTTCGGTCTGAACCCGGTAGTCCTCCGCAGTGAACGCGGGGTGATCGCTGCCTTCGAACGGCAACCAGAGATTGAGGGCAAATGGCTGCCTGGTCCGGGCGCGGATCTTCCGTGCGACCTCGTGAATCTCTCCGGGTCCGAGGTGGTTCGCGCCGAAGGAGCC
>JBJHBB010000293.1:0-3974 GCA_050485265.1 Rhodothermales bacterium
CAGCTGCACCGTTCGCCGGGCGTGTTCTTCGGACAGAGCACGCACCCCAATGGCACCGAGCTCTACAGCGCCCGTGTAATCCCTTTCCGCGGCTCGTGGGTCGAGTTTTCTACCGACGTGTCCAACGTGATGTGGGCCTACATCGACCGGAAGAAGAAGCTGCCGGTCACGACGCTGCTGCGCGCCCTCGGATACTCGAACAACATCGACATCGTCGGGCTGTTCGATCTCGCAGACACCCACGACATCGCCAAGAAGACCGCCTTCAAGAAGGAGGCCGTCGGCCGCGTGCTCGCTGCGTCGGTCACCGTCGAGCGTGTCGAAGAGGTTGTGGACGAGGACACCGGTGAGGTGCTCGAGGAGCATCGTAGCCGCGAGGTCCTACTTCCCTTCGAGCACGAACTCGTCGAGGACGACTTCGCCACGCTGAGCGAGGCCGGCATCAAGCAGATCTTCCTCCGCAGGGATGAAGGTGACGAGGGCATCGACAAGGCGACTCTCCTCCAGACGCTCAAGAAGGACCCGACTCATTCCGAGAGCGAAGCCCTCGAGTACCTGTACGTCCAGCTGCGCGGCTCCGAGCCGCCGGACACGGAGACCGCCCGGGCCATGCTCGAGCGCCTCTTCTTCTCCGAGAAGCGCTATGACCTCGGGGATGTGGGCCGCTACCGCATCAACCAGCGTCTGAATCTGCCGAGCGATCGGGAGGACCTCACGCTGACGCGCGACGACATCGTCGCGATCATCAAGGAGCTCATCCTCCTCCAGAACGGCAAGAGCCACGTCGACGACATCGACCACCTCGGCAACCGCCGTGTGCGCACGGTGGGCGAGCAGCTCCAGCAGCAGTTCTCGCTTGGTCTTGCCCGCATGGCGCGCACGATCAAGGAGCGGATGAATCTCCGCGATGCGGACAAGTTCACCCCGCAGGACCTGGTCAATGCGCGCACCGTCTCGAGTGTGATCAACACGTTCTTCGGGACGAACCAGCTGTCGCAGTTCATGGACCAGACCAACCCGCTCGCGGAGTTGACGCACAAGCGTCGCATGTCCGCGCTCGGGCCGGGTGGTCTTACCCGCGAGCGCGCCGGCTTCGAGGTGCGCGACGTTCACTATACGCACTACGGTCGCCTCTGCCCGATCGAGACGCCGGAAGGGCCGAACATCGGTCTGATCTCGAGCCTCTGCGTGCACGGCGTGGTGAACCACTTCGGGTTCATCGAGACGCCTTATCGCTTGGTGAAGGACGGCGTCGTCACCAAGAAGATCGAGTTCCTCACTGCAGAGGACGAGGACCGGGTCATCATCGCGCAGGCCAACGCGCCGCTCACCGACGACAGTCGGTTCGCGAACGACTACGTGCGTTGTCGTCAGCGCGGGGACTTCCCCCTCGTCCGACGGGAGGAGGTCCAGTACATGGACATCGCCCCGAACCAGATCATCTCGCCGGCGGCGTCGCTGATTCCCTTCCTCGAGCACGACGACGCCAACCGCGCGTTGATGGGCTCGAACATGCAGCGACAGGCAGTGCCGCTGCTTCGCGCCGAGGCCCCTCTCGTCGGGACCGGCCTGGAGGGCCGCGCGGCACGTGACAGCCGCGCTGTTACGCTCGCCGAGGGCAGCGGAACGGTCGAGTACGTCGATGCCAAGCGCATAGTGGTTCGCTACGACGAGGCGAAAGAGGACGCCGGGCTCGTTTTCGAGGAGCCGGTTCGCGAGTACCGCCTCGTCAAGTTCCGCCGTACGAACCAGGACACCGCTGTCAACCAGAAACCGCGCGTCCGCGTGGGGCAGAAGGTCAAGAAGGGTGATCTGCTTGCCGATGGCCCGTCGACGGACAACGGAGAGCTTGCGCTCGGCAAGAACGTCCTCGTGGCGTTCATGCCGTGGGAGGGCTACAACTTCGAGGACGCCATCGTCATCTCGGAGCGCCTGGTACGCGACGACATCTTCACCAGTGTTCACATCGAGGAGTACGAGCACCAGGTCCGCGATACCAAGCGCGGTGAAGAGGAACTCACCCGTGAGATTCCCAACGTCTCCGAGGAGGCCACCAAGGACCTCGACGAGCGCGGCATCATCCGCGTTGGCGCCGAGGTAGGTCCTGGCGACATCATCGTCGGCAAGATCCCTCCGAAGGGCGAGACCGATCCCACGCCTGAAGAGAAGCTCCTACGCGCCATCTTCGGCGACAAGGCTGGAGACGTCAAGGATGCGTCGCTGAAGGCGCCGCCCGGAATGAAGGGCGTCGTGATTGGCACCCAGCTCTTCAGCCGACGCAAGACGGATCCTGCGACCAAGAAGGCCGAGGAACTCCGCCTCCGTCAGATCGAAGAGCAGCTCGAGCAGGATCTCACCGATCTCAACGAGCGCTTCTACGACCGCTTCTTCGAGCTCGCCCACAATGAGACGTCGGGCGGAGTCGAAAGCCGTGACGGACGCGTGATCATCTCCGACGGTGGCCGCGTCACCAAGAAGTCCTTCGAGGGGGTCAACCCAGCCGAGCTGAAGATCCGCCAGGCCTTCACCGGCGACGACTCGAAGAACGAGCAGATCGCACGCCTCCTGGCTAACTTCCAGCGCCGCTACGTGGACCTGACCGGCGCCGCACGCAGCGAGCAGTATCGCATCCAGATGGGTGATGAGCTGCCGCCCGGCATCGTGCAGTTGGCTAAGGTCTATGTCGCCAAGAAGCGTAAGCTTCAGGTGGGCGATAAGATGGCCGGTCGCCACGGTAACAAGGGCGTGATTGCGAAGGTCGTCCCCATGGAGGACATGCCGTACCTCGAGGACGGCACTCCGGTAGACATCTGCCTCAATCCGCTGGGTGTGCCCAGCCGAATGAACCTGGGACAGATCTACGAGACCCTTCTCGGATGGGCAGGCGCCAAGCTTGGCAATCGGTATGCAACGCCACCGTTCGACGGAGCGACGCTCGATGAGATCAACGCCGAGCTCGACGCCGCCGGACTCCCGCTCGATGGACGCGTGCGCCTTATCGACGGTCGGACGGGAGACGCCTTCGACCAGCTGACGACTGTGGGAATGATCTACATGCTCAAGCTCAGCCACCTGGTCGAGGACAAGATCCACGCACGGTCGATCGGCCCGTACTCGCTCATCACCCAGCAGCCGCTCGGTGGTAAGGCGCAGTTCGGTGGCCAGCGATTCGGCGAGATGGAAGTGTGGGCGCTGTACGCCTACGGCGCAGCCCACATCCTCCGCGAGTTGCTGACCGTCAAGTCCGACGACGTGCAGGGCCGCTCGAAGACCTACGAGGCCATCGTCAAGGGCGACTCGCTGCCCGAGCCGAACGTCCCCGAGAGCTTCAACGTCCTCGTGCGCGAGCTCATGGGCCTCGGCCTCGAAGTGAAGATCGACTGACCGGACCGAGTCCGTGGTCCGTCGCCCGAAGGGCGGCGGGCCGCGACCCCGGACTTCGGACCACTGACAAAAGACAACCATTATGGCATTCGGGACTCCGCAGGCGGCACCCACGCGCAAAGGCGTCAACTCCTTCACCGTTAGCCTTTCCTCCCCCGAGGCGATCCTCGAGCGGAGCCACGGTGAGGTGCTCAAGCCCGAGACGATCAACTACCGGTCGTTCAAGCCCGAGAAGGACGGCCTCTTCTGCGAGAAGATTTTCGGCCCCGTAAAGGACTGGGAGTGCCACTGCGGCAAGTACAAGGGCATCCGCTACAAGGGCATCATCTGTGACCGATGCGGCGTCGAGGTCACCCAGAAGAAGGTGCGCCGCGAGCGCATGGGCCACATCACCCTGTCGGTCCCGGTCGTCCACATCTGGTACTTCAAGAGCGTGCCCAACAAGATCGGGCACCTGCTTGGGATGAAGACTAAGGACCTCGAGAAGGTCATCTACTACGAGGCCTACGTCGTCATCAACCCCGGCAGCGCGGCTGGACTGGGGATCGAGGAGGGGCAGCTCCTCACCGAGGACGAGTACTACGATGTGC
>JBJHBB010000294.1:0-2364 GCA_050485265.1 Rhodothermales bacterium
TTACAACTGAGGTAGCACATGAAGGTCCTCGTCACCGGCGGCGCAGGGTTCATCGGTTCACATGTCACCGACGCTCTGCTCACGCGAGGCCACCAGGTTCATGTGCTCGACGATCTCTCTGGAGGCCGACGCGAGAACGTCCACGACGACGCGGTCTTCCACGAGCTCGACATTCGATCGGACGACGCCGCGCAACTGATAGAGACGGAGGCCTTCGACGCGATCTTTCACTTCGCCGCGCAGATGGACGTGCGGCGATCGGTGGCCGACCCTCGATTCGACGCGGACGTGAACGTGCTGGGCTTCCTGAACCTGATGGAGGCTGCGCGCAAGGTGCCCGTCTCTAAAGTAGTTTTCGCCTCGACCGGAGGCGCGATCTACGGGGAGCCCGACCCGAGCGTGAATGGGGGTGGGCCGCAACCGGAGGACCATCCTCAACGGCCCGTCAGCCCGTACGGCATCACGAAGCTCGTAACCGAGAAATACCTGCACTTCTACGAGACGGCGTACGGAGTACCCTATGCCGCAATGCGTTTCGGCAACGTATACGGTCCGCGGCAGAACCCCCACGGCGAGGCCGGGGTGGTGGCAATCTTCGCAGAGCGCCTGCTGGCAGGGCTACAACCGGTCATCTTCGGCGACGGTCTTCAGACTCGCGACTACGTGTACGTAGGTGACGTGGTGAATGCCGTGCTGGCCGCGTTCGAACACGAGGGTTCGGGCGTGTTCAACGTGGGCACGGGACGCGAAACCGACGTCAACCAGCTCTTTGGTCACATCAACGACATCACCGGCGCTGAGGCGCCGCAAGAGCACGCCAAGGCCAAGCCGGGCGAGCAGCAGCGCAGCGTCCTCGATCATTCGCACGCCACGCGGATCCTGGGGTGGCAACCTCGAGTGTCTCTCGAAGACGGCCTCCGAAACACGGTCGATTGGTTCCGCCAACGGAGAACCGCTGCAAGCGCTGCATGAACCACTGATCGCGATGTATAGAGTTCAGCTTCGACAGTTTGAAGGGCCGCTCGACCTGCTGCTCTTCTTCATCCGTCGGGATGAGCTGGACGTCTACGACATCCCGGTAGCGCGCATCACGGACGAGTACCTCGCCTACGTCCGGGTGATGGAGGAGGTCGACCTGGACGGCGTGGCGGACTTCATCTACATGGCCGCCATCCTGATCGGCATCAAGGCCAAGATGCTCCTGCCTCGGCCCGAGCTGGACGATGAAGGTGAACCCATCGATCCTCGCGCAGAGTTGGTCGAGCGCCTCCTCGAGTACATGCGCTACAAGGAGGCCTCGCAACACCTCGAGCAACGGTTCGAGGAGCGTGGGGAACGGTTTGTGCGCGGAGCCGCCTCGGCGCCCGAGACCGGCGAGGAGGCCGAGCCCACCTATCGAGCTTCCATCTTCGATCTGATTTCGGCGCTGAAACGAGTGCTGGACAACGCTCCCGAGCCGGAGTCCATCCATCCAATCCGTCGCTTCGACTACACGGTGGAGGACCAGCAGGCGTACCTCATCGACGCACTCCGTGCCCGTGGGCAGCGCTCCTTCGTAAGCCTGGTGGCCGACAAGCCCCGACCGTTCGTCATTGCCACGTTTCTAGCCTTGCTGGAAATGGCGCAGCGGCACGTGGTACGCATCATCCCTGGTACATCACCGGACGACTTCTTGCTCGCCATGGCCGAGCGGCCACATGTGCATGAAAGCCTGGAACAGGCGGTGAAGTCGACAGCCGTCGAGTCCGGGGATGAAGCCGATCAGCAGCGTCAGCGCACCGCATCGGACCGGCCCGCCCTCAGACCGCTCGCAGGATCGAGGCCCTCCGATGGCTGATACCGACGTCGACATCGATCTGCTGACTCGCGTGTCGGAGGCGCTGATCTTTGCCTCGGACGAGCCGCTCAGCGCAGCCACGATTGCTGATGTTTTCGCAGAGATCGTGGGGGATGAACGGGTTGACACCGTCCACGTCGAAGCCGCCGTCGAGAAGCTTAACATCCGCTACCAGCAGGCGGACAGCACCATCCGGGTCGAGAACTGGGCAGGCGGCTACAGGATGGCCACCATCCCCGAGTACGCGCCGTTCGTCAAGTCGCTTCTCGCTGCCGAGAACGAACGGCGGATGAGCCGCAGTTTGATGGAAACGCTCGCCGTGGTTGCTTATAAGCAGCCGGTAACTAAGCCGGAGATCGATCATGTGCGCGGCGTCAACGCGGACTACGCCATCCGCAAGCTGCTCGAGGCGAGACTCGTAGCCGTCGTAGGGCGCGACGACTCGGTCGGACGTCCGCTTCTCTACGGCACCACGGACCACTTCCTGGATCAGTTTGGGCTGGTCAGCCTGGACACCCTCCCAAAGC
>JBJHBB010000294.1:2374-3967 GCA_050485265.1 Rhodothermales bacterium
CCCAAAGCCTCGGGAAATAGAAGAGCTGCTCTCGGATCCAGCCTTCACCCGCGAACGGGCGGAGCTGCTGGCGTCGATCGACGACGGTCAGCAGGCACTCTTCGCACCCGAAAACGAACCCAGAGCCGATGGCTAAGCATCGCGGCAGTGCCGACTCCACGCGTAGGCGAAAGATGGCGCAGCGCAAGAATCGAGGTGAGGAGCAGGATGCGCCCGCGCCGCTGAAAGGCGAAGTGCGCCTCAACAGGTTCGTCGCGCAGACCGGACTCTGCAGCCGAAGAACCGCTGACGAGTGGATCGCCGAGGGGCGGATCGCCGTCAACGGCGAAACCACCACGGAGATGGGGACGAAAGTGGATCCGGCCCGCGACTCCGTCACCGTGGACGGCCGGCCGGTCCAACCGCAGGCCTTCCTCTACATCCTCCTCAACAAGCCGAAAGACACCATCACCACGACGGACGATGAGAAGGACCGGCGCACGGTGATGGACTTGCTCGACGATGCTTCGAGGAAGGCTGGCGTGGTCCCGGTAGGCCGGCTCGATCGAGACACCACCGGCGTCTTGCTTCTCACCAACGACGGTGAGCTCGCGCACCGGCTGATGCATCCCCGCTACGAGATCGAGAAGTACTACCGGGTGCGGACCGATCGCCCGGTGACCGAGGAGGAGCTGAAGCGTCTCCAGGATGGAGTGGAGCTCGAAGATGGCCTCGCACGAGCAGACCAGGTAGCCTTTCTGGACACTTCAGACCAAGTCGCGCTTTCGCTCCACGAGGGACGCAACAGACAGATTCGCCGGATGTTCGAGGCGATCGGCGCCCGGGTCGAACGCCTCGAGCGGGCCCGCTACGCAGGGTTGACCACGGAAGGCCTCGGCCGCGGATCCTGGCGGCCGCTCAAGCCGCACGAAGTGAACCGGCTCCGGCGTTCCGTAAAGCTCAAGACGCACATTACCTAGCCCCGCACAGCATGCAGCACAAGATCGCTTACGAAGGCCTGACCTACGACGACGTCCTGCTGCTGCCGGGCCGCTCGAGGGTGATGCCCAGGGATGCGCAGACGTCCAGCCGTCTCACCAGGGAGCTACGTGTGAACGTCCCGATCCTCTCAGCGGCCATGGACACGGTCACGGAGGCGGACCTTGCCATCGCGATGGCGCGCGAGGGTGGTGCTGGCGTGCTACACAAGAACATGAGCATCGCGGATCAGGCCGCGCACGTCCGGCGCGTCAAGCGGTCCGAGAGCGGGATGATCCTGGACCCGGTGACCCTGCCCCCGGACGCCACGGTCGACGCCGCGCGCCGCACGATGGCGCGCTACCACATCGGTGGAATACCTGTCGTGGATGGCGAAGGCCGTCTGGTCGGTATCGTCACCAATCGCGATCTCCGGTTCGAGCCGGATGCCCACGCCCGCCTGGAGTCGATCATGACGCGGGCTCCTCTCATTACGGGGCCCGTCGGGACCACGCTCGAAGAGGCGGAGCAACTGCTTCAAAAGCACCGCATCGAGAAGCTACCCATCGTCGACGATGAGGGGCTGATGCGGGGACTGATCACCTTCAAGGACATCCAGAAGCGGCGTAAGCACCC
>JBJHBB010000295.1:0-2369 GCA_050485265.1 Rhodothermales bacterium
GTACGGCCCGATTGAACGCGCGTGGATCTTGTCCTCTACGAGGTGGGAGAGCTTGAGCATGTAGATGTAGCCAACCGTAGTCAGCTGATCGAACGGCGCCCCACTGCGGCCGTCAAAGAGCTGCACGCGGCCATCAGACGGCAGGCCCGCGGCGTCCAGCTCGGCAGCGATCTCCTCGAGCGTGGCACCGTCGAAGGGCGGGCTCGCATAGCGATTACCAAGCTTCGAGCCGGCCCAGCCGAGCAGCGTCTCGTAAATCTGGCCGAGGTTCATGCGGCTCGGCACGCCCAGCGGGTTCAGACAGATGTCGACAGGCGTTCCGTCCTCGAGGTACGGCATGTCCTCCATCGGCACGACGCGAGCAATGACGCCCTTGTTGCCGTGGCGGCCGGCCATCTTGTCGCCAACCTGCAGCTTGCGCTTCTTGGCGACATATACCTTCGCCAGCTGCACGATCCCCGGGGGGAGTTCGTCGCCCATCTGGATGCGGTACTGCTCCCGCTTGGCCGCACCCGTCAGATCCGTGTATCGCCGCTGGTAGTTGGCCAGCAGGCGCGCGATCTGCTCGTTCGCATCGTCACTCTCGGTGAACGCCTGCCGAATCTTGAGTTCGGCCGGGTTGATGCCCTCGAACGACTTCTTGGTAAGGCGCCCACCGTCCGAGACAACGACCCGCCCGTCGCGAGTCTCAACGCCACCAGAGACCTGGTTGTGGCCCAGTTCGAAGAAGCGCTCATAGAACCGCTCGTTGAGCTCGGCGAGATCCTGCGCCATCTGATCTTCGAGCTGCTTGAGCCGCATCTCCTCCGCCTTCTTAGTGGCGGGATCCGTCTTGCGGCGGCTAAACAGCTGGGTGCCGATCACGACGCCCTTCATGCCGGGCGGCGCCTTCAGGCTGGCATCCTTCACATCGCCGGCCTTGTCACCGAAGATGGCTCGCAGCAGCTTCTCCTCCGGCGTCGGGTCCGTCTCACCCTTCGGGGTGATCTTTCCGACGATGATGTCTCCAGCACGGACTTCGGCTCCGACACGGATGATTCCGCGCTCGTCCAGGTCCTTGGTGGCTTCCTCAGAGACGTTCGGGATCTCCCGGGTCAGCTCCTCCTCGCCGCGCTTCGTATCGCGAACCTGGTGCTCGTACTCCTCGATGTGGACGCTCGTGAACACGTCATCGCGAACGAGACGCTCAGAGATGACGATGGCATCCTCGAAGTTATAGCCCTTCCAAGGCATGAACGCCACGAGGACGTTCTTCCCCAGGGCCAACTCACCCTGGTCCGTAGATGGGCCGTCTGCCAGTAGGTCGCCTTTCTGCACGCGCTGTCCGGCGTGGACGCGAGGCTTCTGATTGACGGCCGTGTCCTGGTTGGTGCGCCGAAACTTGACCAGTCGGTACTCACGGACGGGCTCTTCGAAGACCAGTCCAGCGTCTTCCTTCGCCTGGTCGTAGCGGACGACGATTCGCGTTGCGTCGACGTACTCGACGACGCCGTCGGCTTCCGCGAGGGTCACCGCGCGGCTGTCGCGCGCGGCGCGGCCTTCAAGCCCCGTTCCGACGAGCGGCGCTTCGGGACGGAGCAGCGGGACCGCCTGGCGCTGCATGTTCGAGCCCATGAGCGCGCGGTTGGCGTCGTCGTGCTCGAGGAACGGGATCATGCTCGCGGCCGGCGAGATGATCTGATTCGGCGCGATGTCCATGTACTGGACCTCCTCGCGGCGGATCAGCGGGAAGTCCCCCCGCTGGCGGCAGCGGACATAGTCGTTCTGGAACGAGCCGTCGGGATTCAGGGGCGCGTTCGCCTGAGCGATGATGACGCGGTCCTCGTCCTCGGCGGTGAGGTACTCCACCTGGTCGGAGACTACGCCATCCTTCGCGACCAGATACGGCGTCTCAATGAAGCCGAAGTCGTTCACGATGCCGTGGACGCAGAGGCTTGAGATGAGGCCGATGTTCGGGCCTTCGGGCGTCTCGATCGGGCAGAGCCGGCCGTAGTGCGTGTAGTGGACGTCACGAACCTCGAACCCTGCTCGTTCGCGGGTAAGACCGCCCGGGCCGAGGGCCGACATGCGGCGCTTGTGAGTCAGCTCCGCCAGCGGGTTCGTCTGGTCCATGAACTGGCTCAGCTGGTTCGTCCCAAAGAACGTGTTGATCACGCTCGAGACGGTCCGCGCATTGACCAGGTCCTGCGGGGTGAACTTGTCGGCATCCCGCAGATTCATCCGCTCCTTGATGGTGCGGGCCATGCGGGCGAGGCCGAGGGAGAACTGCTGCTGCAGCTGCTCTCCGACTGTACGCACGCGACGATTGCCCAGGTGGTCAATGTCGTCGACGTGGCTCTTGCCGTTCTGGAGGAGAATGAGCTCTTTGA
>JBJHBB010000295.1:2379-3963 GCA_050485265.1 Rhodothermales bacterium
CTTTGATGCTCGCGACGATGTCGTCGCGGGTGAGCGTCAGATCCTCGCGGTCGTGGGGAAGGTTGAGCCGCTGGTTGATGCGATAGCGCCCGACGGCTCCGAGGTCATAGCGCTTCTCGGAGAAGAACAGGCGCTCCAGCATGGCTCGAGCAGTGTCCGTATCCGGCGGGTCAGAGCCGCGGAGCTGGAGGTAGAGATAGTCAAGGGCATCCTCCTCCGAGTGTGTCGGATCCTTCTTCAGCGTCTGGAGGAGCGTAGCCTGGTCGACTTCGCCTTCCTCGTCCTTGCGCAGGAAGATGCGATCGATCCCGGCCTCCTTGAGCTTCCCAAAGTCATCCTCGGTGAGCTGGTGCTCGGGGGGGAAGAGCACCTCGCGGTTGCGGCGCTCCTCCAGGACCTCGCCCGTGTCCTCGTCGACGATCTCCTCAACGCGCTCGACCGTAACTGATGCGGCGAGTACACGACCGGCAGCCTCCTTCTTGAAGGCCGTCTTGTTCCCGACCTCGAAGGTATCAGCCAGCCCGAAGAGGCTAACGATCTCCTGGTTTGACGAGTAGCCGAGCGCCCGCAGGAGCGTCGTGACCGGCAGCTTCTTCTTCCGGTCGATGTAGGCCCACATCACGTTGCCGACATCCGTCGAGAACTCGATCCACGACCCACGGAAGGGGATGACGCGGGCGCTGAACAGCTCGGTGCCGTTGGGGTGCGTGCTCTGCCCGAAGAAGACGCCGGGCGAGCGGTGCAGCTGCGAGACCACGACCCGCTCGGCGCCGTTCACGATGAAGGTGCCCTGCGCCGTCATCACCGGCAGGTTGCCGAGGTACACGTCCTGCTGGATCGCCTCCTCGGGCTCGTCCTCATCCTCGTCCTCTTTCGACGAGAGTCGGAGCTTGGCCTTCAGCGGTACGGCAAACGTGAGGCCCTGCGCGATGCACTCCTCGACGCTGTGCTTGGGCGCGTCGAGCTCGTAGTGCAGGTACTCGAGCGTGTAGCGCTCCCGGCTGTCGGTGATCGGGAAGTGCTCGAGGAAAACGGCCTGAAGCCCGCTCGAGGGGTCCCGCTCCTCCGGCGGCACGTCCGCCTGAATGAACGCCGCGAAGCTCTCGAGCTGGATGTCGAGAAAGTCCGGATAGTCGAGGACAGTGGAGATCTTGCCGAAGGAGAGCCGCCCGGTCTCGAGAGCCTGCAGCTTCGCGCGCGGCCCAGAGGGCGCTGCGCCAGTGCTGCCGTTTGCGGTCCCGTTCCCTGCTGCCGTCCTGCGGTTCGTGGTGTTCTTTGCCAAGGTAGCCCCGCTGGTTGGGATGTCCGGTAATGTGACGCTCGGCCGATCGCCGGCCGGCCCCCGGAGGGAGTGCACCCTGCGTTTCCGGCTTGCCGGCACGCTATGCCGGCAAGCCGGCTGGCCGCCAGCCGGTGATAACGCAAGGCGTTAGGCCGGGTGCGGCCGAGGGCAACGCAAGGTGCCCCCGTGGGTTCCGCCTCTGGCAGCGGGTGCGGCTGCGAGCGGCGGCGCCGGCGACACCTTGGGGGCATCAACCGGCGAAGGCCGGACCGCCCGGCTGGCGCCCCGGAGCCGCGAAGGGC
>JBJHBB010000296.1:0-2825 GCA_050485265.1 Rhodothermales bacterium
GGCATGAGCAGAACTGGATGATCCGGCAAAGTCCGAGCGGTTTAATTTTCGTTGCGAATCGTACCGGCATCCTGGAGTATGATGGTCGCACGTGGACTAGTCACTCGATTCCGAACCAGTTTGCGCGTTCGCTGGCGATTGATGACCACGGCAGCGTCTGGGTAGGTGGTGTTGGCGAATTTGGCGTGATGCGGCCGGACAGTCTCGGGATGCTGCATTACGAATCATTCACGCACCTTCTAGATCCGGGCGATCGGGACTTTCATGACGTGTGGACTACTCACGTTGTTGGCAATGAGGTGATTTTTCAATCATTTGCGTCTTTGATTATTTGGGATGGGTATAGCGTTCGGGTGTTACACGCAAGCACTCAATTTCACAAGTCGTTTGTTGTTAATGGGTCATACTATGTCAGGGAGGAAGGTTTGGGAATAAGGGCGTATAAGGATGGCGCTCTGGTGAAGGTTAATGGTGGTGACCATTTTGCGTGGGAGCGAGTGGACGCACTTGTTGAATCACCTGGGGGCGGGAAGTTGGTGGCAATACGCGACAGGGGTTTATTTTTGTGGAAGGATGTTGATTTGCTTTCGTTTACTACTGGAATCGATTACCTTTTGCCTAACACCAGGATTTATCATGGTATACGTTTCGGCGATAATTTAATTGGGCTTGCTACATTTAGCGGCAGTCTGTATATCATCGACGATCAGGGCGGCTTGGTTGGCGTGCTCTCAGAAAACGTCGGGATTGATCATGATGAGCTCGTGCTGGATGTTTTTGAGGATCAGCAGGGGGGGCTGTGGTTGGCGTTGGACACGGGGATCATTCGGGTGGATAGCCCCAGCCCGCTGAGCGTCTTCGACGTAGAGTCTGGGCTAGAGGGGTCGGTCTACTCGCTGACCCGCCTGGCTGGTCGACTGACCGTTGGCACGTCTCAGGGGCTATTCCAACTAGTGCCAAGTGAGCACCGGGCAGAAATGCCGCGTTTCGAGCGCCTAGGGTCGGAGAAGCGTCAGGTCTGGCACGTAGAGTTGCTTGGAGACTCGGTTCTAGTCGCCTCCAATAGTGGGATCCACATTTCTGACATCAGCGGGCGTGAGTCGCGAGTGCTGATCGACGACCGAGCCTTTGCGCTGGAGGTCTCGTCCGTGCATCCAGATGTGGCGTATGTGGGGCTCAAGAATGGAATCGCTCGGCTGCGCCGCGGCCCGGCGGGGTGGTGGGCGGAGCCACTGCTGGACGACGTGCCGCTTGGGGAGGTGCGCTCTATGGTCGAGGACGGGCTCGGGCGCCTGTGGATAGGCACGCTGTCTGAGGGCGTCGTCCGGGTCACCTTCGAGGGGCTTGAGGTGAAGGGGAAGGAGCGTTTCGGATCGGATGATGGTTTGCCCGCCGGTCTGACGCTCGTGCACCTGTCTGGGACCAGTGTGAAGGTGCTTTCTAATGACGGCGTCTACGACGTCGTCGAGCGTGGGGGGCACACCCGATTTGACCGCGACGACGCGCTGAGTGCTCTGGTGACCGCGTCTGATGACGGCGTCTACCTTATCTCGTACTCCTCTGACGACGAAGTGTGGGCAATTGTCGATGGCCAGGTGCGGGGCTTCAGGGCGACCGGCACCGGATACCGGGACATCACCCCGTACTCGATGCATTTCGGCGGCGTACCGGCGCGGCTCTACTCCATCGAGTCGGACGGCGTGGCGTGGATCGCGGTCGAGGGGGGGCTGGTGCGGCACGATCCCGCCGTGACGAAATCCTACGAGGTGCCCTACCAAGCCCACGTTCGCTCGGTGTGGGTGAAAGGGGATAGCCTCATTTTCGCAGGGCACCCATCCGCTCGATTCTTAGCGCCTTCGATCGCGTATCGCGAGAACAACCTGCGTTTCCAGGTGTCAGCCGCAACGTTCAATGCGTCGGAGCGGACTGAATTCCAGTTCTGGCTGCAGGGGTTCGACGATGATTGGACGCCGTGGGCGCGGGAGGCCTTCAAGGAGTACACGAACCTTCCGGAAGGGTCCTACACGTTCCACGTACAGGCTCGGAACGTGCACGGCGTAGTGTCTGAGATCACCACGTTTAGCTTCACCATCCTACCTCCGTGGTACAGGACGTGGTGGGCGTATGCGCTCTACGTGCTTGGCAGCATCCTCCTGTTGTGGAGTTACGGCCGCTGGCGTCTACGAGAGCACGTCAAGGAGATGGAACGTGAGCGGCGTATGCGCGAAAGCCTCGAGGTGGCCAATGCCCGCCTTCACGAGGCAAACGAGCGCCTGCATCGCGCCGACAAGATGAAGGATGACCTGCTGGCGAACACGTCCCACGAACTCCGGACGCCGCTGACGTCGATCCTGGGCTTCGCCTCGGTGCTGCACGAGGAGCTCGATGGCGAGCACCGCGATTTCGCCGCGCACATCAACAAGAGTGGCGAGCGGCTGTTGAACACGGTAAACGCGCTGCTAGACATGGCGCGGCTCCGAAGCGATGCGGTCGATCTGGAGCTCGAGACGTTCAGCGTAGGCGAGGCCGCGCGCCGCGTCGCTGGCTGTTTCCAGGCCGATGCCCAGGCGCGCGGCCTCTACCTTACAGTCATCCCCGAATCCCTCGAGGCCCCGGTCCGATCAGATCGGGCTGCCGTTGAGCGAATCCTGTCCAACCTGATTGACAACGCCGTCAAGTTCACCGAGACGGGTGGCATCTCCGTTCTGATAGACGCCGACGACGAGCGCGTTCATCTGGCGGTCAAGGACACCGGGATCGGGATCGATGGCGCGTTTCTGCCGCAGCTTTTCGGTGAGTTTCAGCAGGCCTCCACGGGGTACGCT
>JBJHBB010000296.1:2835-3960 GCA_050485265.1 Rhodothermales bacterium
CGCTCGCACGTTCGAGGGCAACGGACTGGGCCTCGCCATCACGCACCGCCTCGTGAAGTTGCTGGGCGGCGACATCGCGGTCGAGTCGGAGCCGGGCCAGGGAACCAGTTTCCGTGTGAGCCTTCCGCGAAACGCCGCCCCTGCTGGCGACGGTGCGGTCGGCGCCGCCCCGTCAGCCCCGCTGGCGGTCGGTCGGGTGTTGCTCGTGTCGCCAGCCGGTGCGCCTGACGAAACGTTCCTGCGCGACCTGCACTCGCTCGCCGACGTGGTCGAAGCCGGGAGCCTGGCTGCCGGCCGCGAGGCCCTGGCGTCCGAGGCGTTCGACGTGGTGATGATCCACGACCGCCGCTGCGACCGCGACCCGGGCGAGTACCTCGAGGAACTGCGCGGCCCGGGCGTCGCCATCGAGCAACCGGTGATCCTCGCCACGGGCGTGACGCTGCCCGGCGACCGAGACCGTTACATGGCATGCGGCATCGCGGAACACATCGCGCTGCCGGTGTCTCGCGAGTGGCTTGCGGTTACGCTCAACGTGGTCGTTCGCGGCGAGCTCAGGGCGTAGCGCCAGCCGGGCCCCGCTGGCGGCGCTGCTCAGCGGCGGATCAGCACGCCGACCATCGGCTCGAACCGCCGCTCGACGAGGTAACGGGCCGTCCCGTCTGGCAGGTCGTCTACGCGCCGGTAGCCGTAGCGGGAGCGGACGAACATGCGGAAGGGCGGCGCGAACGAGTAGTCGAGGCGGAAGGTGAGGATGGCCTCGTCGACCACGTCGCTGAACAGGTCCGTGAGGCCGGTCAGTCCCTGGCGCTGGATGTCGAACACGAAGCGCAGGCGGCGGCCGCGGTCCGGCGACAGCGCCACGCGGAGCCCGAAGGCGCCGTTATCGCCGGCATAATCTCGGCGGAGGTAGTGGACCAACTCAAACGCGTCGAGCACGGCCGCGTGCACCTCGAAGTAAAGCGAGGCCCCCGCGGGCGCGTCCCCCCCCCGGGAGGGGCAGAGGGCGTCGGCTTCCCGTCAGGCGACGGGGCGATCGCCGCGGCGGTGGCGGCGGCGCTCGCGGCCGCGACCGGCGGCGTGCTGGGGCTTGGTGGACTGGGGGTCGGGCGGCCAGGGTAGATGCGC
>JBJHBB010000297.1:0-3957 GCA_050485265.1 Rhodothermales bacterium
GGTCTTCTCTGGGCGATGGAGGTTCTGGCATGGTCCGTTCCCCACCTCGGTCGCGTCGTCCAGTTGCTCGCTCAGCTGGACCGAATCGATCCCGGATCAGAGCTCCGCGAGGTTGACAGGAGCGGCCGATTGTCAAACCGGCCTTTGGCTAGTCTCAAAGGAATCTTCCGAAGCTGGTTGCCGGATACGTCCGCGACCCTTGAGAACAAGCTCGTGGCACTGGACACTCTCCGCGCATCGCACAGCGACGTCGCCTGGGCTATCATGCTGTCGATGCTTCCGGAGCATCACGCGACCGCCTTTCCGAGTGCCCGGCCGTCCGTTCAGGACTGGGCTGCGGATGCTCGCCACGGAGTCACTTACGGCGAGATCGCCAGGACCATCAAGGAAGTGGTGGAGCGGCTTCGGGCCGACGCAGGTCTGAGCGGAACGAGGTGGGCGGACCTGATCGCGCGGTTGCCAATGCTCCCGCCGGAGGAACATGCAAGGGTGGTAAGCGATCTCGCAGCTCTCGAACCGGACGACTTCGACGACGGGAGCAGGACGGTCATCTGGACGGCACTGAGGGATCTGATTGGCGAGCATCGCGCGTACAGGAGTGCGGCATGGGCCATGCCAGAAGAGTATGTCGAGCAACTGGACGAGCTCCGTCCGCGTTTTTCCCCCTCCGATCCGACCGCGTTGTACGGATGGCTATTCGGATACGACCCTCACCTTTTGGACGGCGAGGACGTGATCGAGACCGATTGGAAGGCCAGAGAGGAAGCGGTGCTCTCTGAGAGGGTGAACGCTGTAACGGCAGTGCTGAGCGAGGGTGGGCTTGATGGCTTGACAGAGCTCGCGACGGAGGTCGACGAACCCTTCGCGGTGGGGCGCTCCGTAGGCACGACAGATCAGTCGCTCATGCACGCCGACGATCTGCTGTCACTTCTCGCGAATCCTGAGCCGGCGCTCGCCAGCCTGGCATCTGGCTTCGCGGTCGCCCGGAGGCAGGCGTGCGGCGACCGCTGGGTCGTGGAGCAGGTGCAGCGGACCGAGTTGGACTTCACACCGGACCAGAAGGCGGCTCTGCTCCTCGTTTTGCCTTCAACTCCGGACACTTGGCACCTGGCCGACGATTGTGGCGAGACCACTTCCCTTGCTTACTGGCGACGCATCCACATCCACGGGATCCCTCCTGCCCACGTGGCGGACGCGACTTCAGCTCTCCTGCAAGCGGACCGACCCTTTGCCGCGGTCGACCTCCTGGGCCTTGCCACACGCAGGAAGGCATCGGCCTCACCGGAGATCATAGCCGAGGTTCTCGAGGCTGCGATCTCTACGGAGACCGCGCACGACCGGCCCAGCAGTCGTTTCGCCTACTCCGTAGGAGGGCTCCTGGACGCGCTGCACCAGGCGGGCTTTGATGACACAAAGGTCGCGCGCCTGGAATGGGCCCTTATGCCCGTGCTGGACCGCTCTAATCGACATCCGAGAGTCCTGCATCGACTCCTATCCGAGAGTCCCGACTTCTTCGTCGAGGTGCTGTCGCTCGTCTATCGCGCGGAAGGCGAGGAGCCGGCTGACCTCAGTCCGGAGGATCAGCGCCGGGCAAACGCCGGCTACTCCCTATTAAAGGCGTGGCGACGCATACCCGGTCAGCAGGATGGAGGTGTGATAGACGCGAGTCATCTTCGGGAGTGGATCAACGCTGCTCGGCA
Source organism: Rhodothermales bacterium (assembly GCA_050485265.1). GTDB lineage: Bacteria > Bacteroidota > Rhodothermia > Rhodothermales > JANQRZ01 > JBJHBB01. The sequence goes on from JBJHBB010000297.1 coordinate 1,701, forward strand.
TGGTCTGGACGAAGTCGGCCGCTACGCCATCGGACTGCATGTGATCGGGGAGCTCTTCAGTTCAAGCCCCGCCGATCCCGACGACTCCTGGCCCTGTACAGCCGTGCGGGACGTCATCGAGGATCTCGCCAGCCCTGACCTTGACGAAGGGCTGCGGATCGGTGTGTACAACAGCCGTGGTGTCGTGACCAAGGACCCTGCGGCCGGGGGCGCTCAAGAGCGCGCACTCGCAGAAAAGTACGACGGTCTCGCAGCGGCTGTCAGTGCGTCCCATCCCCGCACCGCAAGGATCCTGAGACGAATAGCCGACGGATATCGCCGTGACGCACGCCGGGAGGACTTCACGTCGGAGATGGGAGAGGATCTGGGAACATGATCGTGAGTTGCGGCTCGTGCACTGCTGGCATACCGACCCCGACGTGCAGCATCGAAGCCAACCATAGCGACGCGGCCCTGCCCTTCGACCGCCGCAAGGAGACGACCTGTGTGGTCTGACCGGGAATCCCCGCTTGACCTCCTGAACGTCCAGCATCTCGTGGCAGCCGTCGAGGCCACGGTGCGAGCCGACCATCTTCTTCCCGTCACGGTTGGGGTCTTCGGCGACTGGGGATCCGGCAAGGCCACGGTAATGAACCTCGCGCGAGAGGCCCTGGATGCCGACGAAGATATCCTCTGTGTCCATTTCAACGGGTGGCTGTTCGAGGGGTACGAGGATGCGAAGGCGGCTATACTCGGGACGATCCTCGACAACCTGGACGAACGAAAGGGGCTTGGTCAGGAAGCCAAAGACCTTATTGCGAAGCTCGCGAAGCGCGTGAAGTGGTTTCGCCTCGCCGGCTTGGCGGGGTCTGCCACCATGCTGATTCACGGCCTGCCACCTGAACTCGCCATGGCCGCGGCGGGTGCCCAGGCGACTCCGGCCGTGATGAAGGAGGTATTCAAGGAAGCGCCTGATGGGGAAGACGAAGTCCGCCGCACGATCCGGGATTTCGAGAAAGACTTTCGCAAGCTGCTCAAGGAGACCGGGATTCGCGCCGTCGTCGTGTTCATCGACGACCTGGATCGGTGCCTGCCGACGACGATCATGGCGACGCTGGAAGCCATCCGGCTTTTCGTCTTCGTCCCAGGCATGGCGTTCGTAATCGCCGCGGACGAGAGGCTGGTTCGCCGGGCTGTACGTCAGCACTTCCCGGGCGTCGTAGAGGCGGCCCCAGAAGTGGCGGCGAACTACCCCTCCAGCGATGTGGGGCGGGAGTACCTAGAGAAGCTGATCCAAGTGCCGGTCCACGTCCCCCCACTCTCGCGCGCCGAGATTGCTACATACGTCAATCTCCTTTTCGCACAGCTGCATCTCGGGGAAGACTTTCCAGCATGCTGCGACAGCGTGCGCCAACGGATGGCCACGTCGGTGGGGACCGAGGTCGTCTTCTCCCTCGTGACTGCCGAGGAGTTCATCGGCGAGCCTCCCAAGGAGGATCTCGCGAACGATTTGGCTCTCGCGGGTCAGCTAGGAGATGTCCTGTCGGGCAGCGTCCATGGCAATCCGCGGCAGACGAAGCGTTTTCTGAATGCGCTGCTACTCCGGCTGCGGATGGCGGACGCTCGCGGGGTCCAACTGGATCGTCGTCTCACAGCGAAGCTCATGCTGCTCGAGTACTTCAAGCCGGCCCTGTTCCAGACTCTCGGGCTCTGGCAGGCGGCTCAGGGTGGCGAACCGAACGAAATCCGGCAGCTGGAGGCATGGAATCGCCAGCAGGCCGGTCCAGCCGCAGCCAGAGTGCCCAAGGCGACAGACGACGCTGCCCGTGGGGAAAGCGAAGGCAAAGCGCAGGCGGCTGACGAGACCGAGGTAGAACTCACCGAGGATCTCAAGCCATGGGTCGCCCAACAATGGGTCCGCGACTGGCTCGCCGTTGAGCCGTCGCTCGCCGGCGTGAACCTCGCGCCCTACTTCTTCTTCGCTCGCGAGCGTACGGGCGTGGTGGGCCAGCTGGTCGCCCAGCTGAGTCCGCAAGGTACGAAGGTTCTTCAGCAGCTGCTCGTATCATCGGAGCTGAGCCAGAGGGTGGCGGTGAAGCAGGCCAGGGAGCTCTCTCTCGTGGAAGCTGGCGGCGTGTTCGAGGCGCTGGTCCGTCACACGAGCAACACCGGGGGAATGGAGAGGCCGGATTCGGCCTTGGCAGGCCTGCTTCGGTTCGTAGAGGTCCGCCCGGAGCTCCAGGGCGAACTGGCCGCCTACATCCGCACCCTCCCGCTC
>JBJHBB010000298.1:0-3953 GCA_050485265.1 Rhodothermales bacterium
GCCGCGTGGCACCACGCGCGGGTGTCCAACAGGCCGACCGAGACGATGGAGGACCAGCACACTTCACCCGGCTCCGCCTGTACCAACGTCAAATGACCCGGGAGGCGCCTTCCATATACCACCCTGCTTGACGTGATCAAGTACTTCAATGACTCGACCGATCATGTGAGGAAAGCGGATTGATGACCGATGTCAAAAAGATCAGCACCAAATTGGAGGTACCGTGATCGCACTTTGCCCTCATTATCGCGTTAGTATTCGGGCTGAACTCGCGGCCCTTCCATGCCCGACGCGCGATATAGCATGGGGCTCAGGGGCAACGAAGCCTGGATCGTCCGTTGCCTCTCTGGGCGATCTTGTTCTTCATGGTGGGTATGGTGCGAGGGCTCGGACGAGCGCTAGCTCTCATCACCAGACACAAGGGAGAATCGGAAGTGGCCGGCTCACCACACCGCGCGATTCTTGCACCATGCCGCGCAGCACTGCGCACGGGGCACGCCCACGTCGTGGGGCGCCTTGCGCGGCGGGCAACAAGCCACACGTTCTCGTATGACGCAGGGACTCACAAGCACATAAAGCACCTCCTTCCCAGGTCTGCCGCGCGCGCCTTCAACCGCACGAGCCGACCCTCTCCAGCCATCGTCCGAACACTGGTGCGGATGGCAGCGCCCCAGGCGTGGTCGCTGCTGTTCCCACCGATGATGGCCGCATTCTCACACTCTGCTCCAAGGGTCGAGCCCAGAGCCGCGATCCAAGCCACGCGCCAACTTGCTTCGGCGATCGAAGCCATCGACCCCTCAGCGGCGTCTGGTCCCGAATGGTTGCGCGTCCGCCGCATCCTCAGCGCGCACGGTCAGTTGACGCCGGCGCTCGTTGCTCGCCGTCACGCTTGCGAATCGGCTCGAGCGATTGCCCACGCTCGCCGCGCGGACACAGACGCTCTGCTCGTTGCGGCCCTACTGGAGTCCGACGCGGGCAACCACGAAGCCTCCAGGGCACTCCTCGAGCGAGTACAGGCGTCATCGGTTGCGCTGCCGTCATGGGTCCTCGATCTCGAGGCTGTCAACGCGTTGGTTTCTGGCGACCGTGAGCGATTCGTGTCACTGGCTCGCTGGCGTCGCAAGTCGAGTGACGAGCGAATGCTCGAAACCGTGCGGAGCCGGTCGGTCGCGATAGTCGGCCCCGCTCCGTCGGCCGGACTCGATGGACGCATCATCGATCGACACGATGTCGTCGCGCGAATGGTATACACCGGGCCAGATCGCATCGGGGAACCTGAAAGAGCGGGAAGTCGGACCGACATTGCGTATTACGCTAGGCAAGGATATCTACGAGGAGTGCTCCCCCAACACGGACCACGAGTAGCACTCCCTGAGGACCTCCCATTTGCGGTCGTCGCTGCCCGGCCAGAGCGCTTTATTGGGACTCATGTGCGCGTCGGCTTCGCACCAGCGCTCCCGATTGTTTTCGGAATCGGCACGAACAAATACCACAAGTTGCAGTTTAGCTGTTACGACCTCCTCCACCTCGAGCCCGCCGCCATCCACGTCTACGGCGCCACGCACTACCTTGGCCGCGATCTGTACCGACCAGGATACTTCAGCTCACGGGTGACAGAGTCTTCCGCCATCGATCTGTGCGCTCAGTTCTCCCGACACGATCCTGTCGGAAACTTGCGGTTCATCCGCCATCTCGTTCGAAATGATTGGATTTCCGGGGACGCAGACCATGACCACGTGGTGAACATGACTGACTACACGTACTCGGAGGGCCTCGAGCGCTTATTTGGCGCGACCCGTGACTGCTAATCCGAACCTCGAGAAGCCAACCATTAGTAGCCTCGTGCGAGAAGCCTAGAGCGACCTTCTGCATCCTGAGAAAGTGGACGATGCTTTATCCTTTCTGTTCAACACACAGGCAGAATCGGCCACGACGAACGGTCCGACCATATGGGACCTTCGGATTTCAGGGGTCTGCAGTGTGTTCGGTTACAGGTTGGGGTGGTGGTTCATGCGGCGAGTGTTCGGACAGGTGATCGAACACCAGGCGTGTGTAGCGCTCCTTGACCTTCACATCGAACTTCCTCGGCCTGTCAGCATCCTTCCAGCTCACAAGGATGTGGCATCGAGCCCGGGACGGTTCACAGCCCTACAAGACGATCGACGAGCTCGCCACGTCGTGATCGAGTTCACCCACCTCTACAACACCGCTTGGCTCATCGAACGGCACGGCCACCGCACCCCACGCGAGGCCCGCGCCGACGCGATCACCACCTCATGAGCCGCGTGACGGACAACCAACGTGTCCAAGGAACCGGGTGCCGTCCACGATCTACGCCTCGATCCGGCCTCCGCGACCCACGGCGCCGTCACATCGATCGATCACCGTCCGGCTAGGCAGGGTCACTTCGAGAGCCGCGCCTTCGCCCGGCGCGCCCAGTCCGGTACCCACCCGCGCAATCCCTGAAGCGTGTTGCCGTACAGGTGGTCGACCATGCCCTCACGCTCGTGTCGCGGGTCACGACGACGGCCAGCATTGCGGTCCTTGATCGATCGCCCCGCGAACAGCCACCAGGGCAGCATCTCGACGTCGTACTCGCCGAGCATCTCGGTCAGGTAGTCGCCCCCGACCGACTCGAAGACACGCCGCCCGCGGTAGCGCTCGGCCCGTTCGGCGAGCCCGTCGAGCAGCGCCAAGGTGAACGGGTGACCTGGTGCCACGCCCATGACCGCGTTGGTGGCCTTCGTCTGGTCGTTCGGGGACTGCGCGACGAACCCGTCGTAGTCCAGGAGGCGATCCATCGGCCGCAGGCAGACGGCATCGCAGTCGACATAGATCCCGCCGTGTCGCGCGAGGATCTCCAGCCGCCACACGTCGACACGGAAGCGGATCGCATCGTCGGGGGCGAACTCCTCGGCGCGGCGCAGCAGGTCTCCGGTGCGCCAGTCCCCGGCAGTGAGCTCCGCGTCGGTCCACAGCCGGTGCTCCCACTGCGGATGATGGCGATCGAACGTAGCGCCTATGTCGAACCCCGGCGGCATCGGACCACAGATCAAGATGCGATGCAGGAAACGCGGAATCGACATGGGCCACCTACGGGTCACGGCTCATCGCCGAGTCAGGGTAGTCCGGCCTCGCGCCGCGACCGCGGGCGGCGTGGACGGGCGGACGCGCTCGGCCGACGCACATACAGCCGCGCGGGGGACCCTCACCGATGTCGTCGCTCCACGACCTGCAGGGCCGCCGGCAGGTCGGCACCGAGATCGCGCACACCGACCGTGTCCAACCAGTCTTGGTGCACGCCGATGATCCGCAGCGGCACGGGCGAGACCCCCAGGATCCGGCACAGCACGAAGCGGTGATTCCCCGAGCTCGACTTGTGGACCTTGCCGTGCGCGTCGACCATTGCCTTGCCGAAGTCCTCTGCGAGCTCCTCCCGGAAGCCGTCACGGCGAAGGCTCTCGATCAGCGGATCGACGTACTCGTCGAAGAAGCGGTCGATCTCCTCGCGTGAGTAGAACCGCATGCGGTTGGACGTTCCGTAGCCCCAGTCAGCGAGCTGCTCGAGGAGCATCCGGTACCAGGCTGACTCCTCCCGCGGCTGCTCGACGGTCAGGTAGTCCTCCAGCTCCGCGTACCGGCGGACCTGTTCGATGGGGAACGGCTCCGGAAACCGGCGCCCGGGGATGACGAACGGGTGCCGACGCCGAAGTCGCCGCATGACCGGCCCGCGGACCACGGGCACCGGGCGCAGCAGGGCACGCGCAGCGTCGTCGATGCGCTTGGTCGCCGGCCGCTGCCCGCCGACATGGCCGTCGATCGTGCGCGGATCGATGCGGACGACCAGGTCGTCGCCGAGCCGCTCGATCACCTCGTACTGCGTGTCACCCACCGCATGCTCTCCGGGTCGGACGAAGCAGCCGCACGGCTACTCCCATTCGATGGTGCCGGGC
>JBJHBB010000299.1:0-3948 GCA_050485265.1 Rhodothermales bacterium
GCTGAAACTGTTCACTCTGGCCCTGGACGATTTCGGCACCGGATGTTCCTCGCTGACCCATCTGGCTCAACTGCCTTTCAATGAACTGAAGATCGACAAATCCTTCGTCGCCGGCCTCGAAACCCGCAGCAGCGACCGGGTGATCGTGCGCTCCTGCAAGGCCTCGTTCGGAAGCGTGCCGTTCGTGCAACGAAGCGCGACCGACATGATCTCAGTCGCCGCCTCCCCCCGGGACAGCTCCGGGCTGTTGAGCGACAGATACACCTCAGGCCTTCCCGATACGCCAATCCGGCGGTTGGTCGTGAACGTCCTGCCGGCATCACTCGCCGGCACGGCCGCACCAAGACTGTAGTACGGGTGGTAGTCGTGTCGCTTGCCTGACTCCTCTTCGATACCGACCACCTGCTGCACGTCGTACGTCGCTATCGACTTCTGAAAGCGGTTGCTCGGACGGACGCGGAACTCGGAGTGCGTGTGCTCGAACCTGATTGGCTCCGCATCATGCTCGAACAGGTTGACCGCAGGTGTGCAGTGCAGGCGCACGTTCTCCTTCCGAAACCGCCGGTCCTCCGGGTACGGCCGGTCGAAGAAGATCTCGACCGTGAACTGATCACCGTGCTCTGACGACAGGCCGCCTATGCCGTGCACGTCCACGAACCAGAATCGGCGCCGGAAAAGCAAATACTCCTGCAATAGCCGCAGGCCCGAAAATGTGCTCGGCTCAGGCGGCAGCAATGACTCGTCCGCCGCGAGCCCGGCTGGCGTAACCGCCTCCTGCCCCCGCCGCGTACGCACCGGTCGCTCCGCGCCCGGCTGGCGAACCTCCATTCGGGTCACGTGACGCGTCAGAAAGAGGTGCATCGTGGAGGCCGTGGGGGCATCCGCGTACAGATAGAGCCGCAGCGGATCCAGGTCCGCCATGCCGGGGTCGGCCCCGCGGTGCATTTCGAAGCTCAGCCGCAAGCTGCTGGTCTCATCGGGCGCATACTGCAGGTCGGCCCCGGCAATCCGGATGGGGTTCAGCGACACGGCGTGAGCGGTCGCAAACGTGCACGCACACCGCTCGGCACCAACGGGCGCTGACAGGACCTTTGTCCCCCGCTGCAACGTGATCGGCTCCTGAACCATCCCCTCCCGCGGCTGCAGCTCGACCACGGTGCACGACGGCATCGGCTTGAGGAAGTGGGGGTACATGAGCCCCACGAGCCGCTGGGTGATCTCCGGCAGGTCGTCGTCGAGGCGCTCGTGGATCCTACCCGCCAGGAACGCAAACCCCTCGAAAAGCCGCTCGACGTACGGATCCCGGTCCTCGACGGAGTCCTCGTTCAGATAACGAGCACGATCGGGGAACGACTCCGCGAAGACCTTGGCGGCCTCGTGGAGGTAACGCATCTCGTTCTCGAAATACCGGTAGATCATGAGGATTGGGCCTTCACGGGCGTGCTGGCCGACATGTCACCGGACAGCACGCCGCCGCCGCCGCAGCCTGCCTCCAACCCGCCTCGCAAGCCGCTCGGGGGGAGGGCAGTCCCGAGAGGCGTCTATATCACCTTATTGACCGTCCTGCAGCTTGGCGTCGTAGATGTCGCCATAGACCTCGGGCAGGCGCAGGATCTGCTCCGTCTCCGTCTCTTCGGCATCCATTGCCGTCCGCTGGATCTCGTCGTTCTCCGCGTCAGCCTTGTGCTTCATCTTCGTGAGGTCCATGTCGAACAGATCCTGCGTCACTTTGTGAAGCTGGTCGATCGTGCTCATCGTCTCTTCCATGAGAACTACAGGTTGCGGACCTGAGCCAGGTCCTGGCTTAGAAAAGTCGTCTCGAGCCGGATGCGACCGCCCGCCCGGGTCTCACCGCTGAGGATGAACGTGGTCCTCATCTTGACCAGGTTGATGTCGGATACGTCGACGTGCACGCGGCGCAGGCGTGGTTCGTAGCGCGAGGCCGCCTCCTGCACCGCCCGGCGCAGCAGGTCGATGGAATCAGGCGCGTCGAGGTACACCGTCGTCATATCGGGGAGCCCGAAATCAGGGAGGTGCGCTACCGAGCCACGGCGTGTATTGAACAGTCGCTGCAAATTCGATACGATGCTCTGGACCGTGTGGTCAGAGGCGGGCACGGACCCGATGTCCGGCCCGCCTCCGAAACGACCCTCGAGACAGTCGATTATCGACGCTCTCACCGATCGTGGAAGCCCGTGTCCTCGGCCTCGACGGAATCCAGCACCTGGCTCCAGAGGATTGAGGAATAGTGCACGGCCACCTCCTCGAGCTCGCTGTATCGCTCTTTGGCAGGGTCACGCGTGTACGGGAGATAGAGCTTCATAGACGAGATGCGCCCGCCCGTGACCTTGGTCTGGAAGTAGTTCAACATCGTGCCATCATCACTGGCGCGGTACCAGTGTACCTCGAGCTCCACGTTGGCATTCTCGATCAATGCCTGGTATAGCTTCGGACTGGTCTTGTCGGGCATCTTGATCAGGCGGATCGGACCGTGGACACGAGCGCCGACCGCTTTGCCCGTGGCACGATCGGTCTGACCCTTCACCTCGTGGTGAAGCTCCAGGACCTCGATCATCCCCTCCTTACCGGGCGAGGTGATCTCGCCGGGGATCTCGGTCCCGTTGATCTTGATCTTAGCGTATGCTGGATTGGGCATGGCTCAGGGTGTTTGGGTGTTGGGTGATGTCGGCGGGATCGCCGCCTGGTTACTTCTCCTTCGGCACCTTCCCGACCAGCGACAGACTGATGTCCATGCCCTCGATCTGGAAGTGCGGCATGATCATGGTCTTGACGCGGAAGAATCCCGGGTTGTCTTCCACGTCCTCCACCGTGACCTTGCCCATCCGCAACGGGTACTTGGCGATGGTGGCCTGCGAAGGGGTCGGGTCGCGCGTGACGAGCCCTGACATCCAGGAGTTGAGCTCCTCCTCGATCTTGACCCGATCCTTCGTAGCGCCGATGTTCTCGCGCTGCAAGACCTTCAGGTAGTGCGCAATGCGTGCTGCCAGGAAGATGTACGGGAGTCGTGAGTTGATGCGGCTGTTCGCGGTGGCCGCCTCGTCGTCGTACAGCTTCGGCTTCTGCGTGGAGTTTGCGGAGAAGAAGCACGCGAAGTCGCGGCCCTGGTAGTGCGACAGCGGCATGAAGCCGAGGTTGGCGCACTCGAACTCGAGCGTCTCCGAGATCGGCACCTCCGTGGGGATCTTCATCTGCTTGCCCTTGCCCACGTCGTAGAGGTGCACGGGCAGGTCGTCCACCTTGCCCCCAGCCTGCGGGCCGCGGATCTGAACCGACCAGCCGTCCCGCTGAAAGGCGCGCACCATGTTGCCGGCGAACGAGAAAGCCGAGTTGCCCCAGAGGTACTTGTCGTGGTCGGCGCCGCTTACGCTCTCCTCGTATGAGAATCCCTTGGTGGGTACGGTCTCGGGACCGTACGGCAGCCGAAGCAGGAATCGCGGGAACGTCAGGCCCAGATAGCGGGCGTCTTCGCTCTCACGGAAGCTGTTCCACTTGGCATAGTCCGCCGTCTCCATGTAGGCCGCCAGGTCGGGAATCTTCTTCCACTCCTCCATCGAGTCCTTCCCGAAAAACTTCGGCCCCACGGACCCGATGAACGGGCAGTGGGCGGACGCGGCAACCTTGGAGACGTTCTGCAGCAGGGCCACATCCTGGGCCGAGGAGTCGAACTCGTAGCCGGAGATGATGGCGGCGTACGGATCGGCGCCCGGCTGGTCGTAGGCGTTCGTGTAGACGTGCCGGTAAAGGGGGCTCTGGATCAGCTCCGGCGAGTCCTCGAAGCTCTCCCGGAGATCCTCCTTGGAGGCGTTCAGTACCTCGATCCGAACGTTCTTGCGGAAATCCGTGCGGTCGACCAGAAACTTGAGCCCCCGCCAGGTGCTCTCGAGCTCCTGAAACTTCGGGTTATGCAGGATCGCGTCCAACTGCTTG
>JBJHBB010000300.1:0-3942 GCA_050485265.1 Rhodothermales bacterium
GGGGTGACGCCCCTGCCCTGACCCGCACGGCGGGGAGATCTCATGTCCGCAGCTGGGGAGTTCTGCTGTCCACCAGCGGGGAGGTCTCACGTCCGTCTACGGGGAGTTCTCGATGTCCATTGACAGTCTGGATCGAGTTCGGCTTCAGTCCTGCGGCCTTGAGTTGCCGCTCGAACTCCCGCAGTTCGGCTTGTAGCTCCTGGTACGTCCACGACGGCTCGGCCATCTCTCGTCCCCCTGGTCCTCTACGCCGCGTCAATCGTGCCACGTGCGATCATCGCCGCGATTGTGGGCGCGCGACCACTTAGCCGCCGGCGCCCACAGTGCGGTGAGCGTGCTGGACACGGTTGGGTTGGTCGCCCGACGCGTCGGGACGCGGCGGGGTCGTCGCCGCGACCGCGATGTCACACCGGTCGGTCACGCTCTCATGGACCAATAGAGGAGATTCGCATGGAGCTTTGGGTCCCGACGCTGCTCGGAAGCGGACTGCTGGTCACGATGGTGAATCATCTGCTCGCGCATCGGCGCCAGTCGGCGGCGCGAGCGCGCGATGCGGTGACCGAGATCCGGCGCGTCCTCAGAGGGCTCGCACGACTAGTGCGCCAGCGCGGAACGGTCGAGATCGAGGGGCACGACCTGGCCGCTGCCTTCCGCGAGTGTGAGGAAACGATCCGGACCCGAGAGCCAGCGCTTGGAGGCCACTGGAGGCACCTCGTTCGGAGTGTGCGTGCGGCCGTGTGCGAGGACTGCGGGATGCCGTCCTGGGCCGACCTCGACTGGTCGGAACACGTCACGGAGATGTCGCCCGTTGACCGGCGGTGGTGGCAGTACGCAGTCGAGTACTTGGACTACGTCGATTCGCGGCTCGGCCTCGTCGCCATCGGTGGTAGGCATGTCTCCAGAGTCGAGCTAATCGACTACGACTCGTGGCTCCGTCGAACGGGCCGCTTCATGGGTGTCGGGGTTGGGACCTCGCCGCCCGCTGCCTGACTCTGAAGGCTCACGGCCCTGCTCGCAGCCGTGACTGTGTGCCTACCCGCCCGGCGCCGAATCGCACTTAACGGGATGCACAAGGAATCCTGCATCCATACGGATACTCTTGGGCTGTGCTAGTCGTCCTCCACGTCAATAACTACGGCATCACCGTCCAAATCGATGACTAAAGTGATGCGCTGGGGAGTCCTGCTTCTTGGCCCGCGAATCTTGATCTCTTCCTCCGGATCCTGTCCGTCCTCAGTAGCTTTCGGCCCAAAGCTTGAGGTCTGTTCGTCTTTGTCTCCTGAGGCCAATGGAGGTCTTGGGAGCATCAGTTCTCGTTGCTCCTCCCCCACATTCGCCTCTCCTGCTCTGTGGATAAACGTGTTTTCGGCCCTTCTAGGGCCACTGGTCTCAGTCGGTGGAAGCGTAAGGCCTCGACGAGCAAACTCGTCATAGGCATCTAGTAACTGGCGGGCCGTCATCTTCTCCATGGGGTCGTCTGCATGGCGCCGTAGCCACCAGATCCTAAGCTTCGCTGCGTAGCCGCGGAGGACCTGGACTGTGAGAGCGAGCTGAATGGGGTCGGATAGGAGTACGGCTGCAACAGCACCGTACGGAGCAAGCACAGAGACGCTTGACCCAGCTTTGGCATCTTCGAGTCGGTAACCGCCTTCGGACACCGAAATCGGGCGGGGTACTGTCTCGGACTTGTGAGCACCAGGGCGGGTCATCAGTGCTGCCGCTCGCCGGGTCTCGCGGTCGAGCGAGGTTAGTGAACTCCCAATCCGAGTCACTTGCTGGGAGACAACCTCGCATCGAACGAGCACTGAACTAGGCTCGAGTTCCGAAACAGTCTTGTCCAACCTTCTCGCCGTGACGAATGGCTTGCGTCGCACCAAGTTGCGGTAATCACGCCCTGATGCGAGTTCTAGTGGCTTCACGACGTCGGCCCTCCGATACATGCCATCCTACTTGGGGCTCGCCTCAACGGTCAGTTTGTTCCGATTTGCCAGGCGGGCCCGGAGACCTTCGGGAGTAGGTTCTGCGGCAGCCCCTGAAGGAGGCTCGCCGTCATTGCCGACCGAAATTCGGCTCGATCTGTCGGAGTCGGGGAAGCCGTGCCAGACTGTCACCGTGCTGTCGGAGTTGTCTCGGCGGTGGGTGCACATCGGGTCAACGCAATCCGACGGAGTCGAGCCGGCGCACAAGGAGCGAGGCGAGCGCGAGATAGTCGAGGGCTTCGTCGGGCGTGTCACCAATATCGACCTCGTGACCGCGGGGATTGCGGATCCCGGCGACAGCTCCCGCAAAGATGAACTTGAAGCCTCGCTGCTCATCGATCTCGGACTCGCTCACCAATTGATTGAGCCGGATCTTGGCCTCTTCCTCGTTGAAGGCATCCATCATCAGCGACATGCCGGTCTTGCTACGCACTTGGCTGAGGCGCTTGACCTCCTGCTCGATGAACTTGAACGCCTGGAAAACCGCCTCCTCCCAGTGGCCATCGTCGAAGAGCTTGCGCACTTTCGGTGGAAGGTCCGGGTGAATGTTGCGCGACTCGAAGGGGTGCAACTCCTCGCGGTCGTCGATGTCTGGGAGGGTCGATGGCGGAAATTCAAGAGCCTGCTCGCCACCAACGGAGCGTACGATGCGTTCGAAACGCTCGAGCCCACGACTCATGACATCAAGTGCTTCTTGATGCTTGCGAATATTGCATCATAGGTTTCAGCATCACCACTAGCCGGGAGGTTGACCTCGATGCGGACGGCGAGGCCGACATCCTGCCCGCCATCGATTGCTACACCGCCTCCGTCGCCACCCATCGAGTTCTTCGTGGCCGACTTCTTCGCGGTCTTCTTTGGAGTCGTCCTCTTGGCTGATGCCTTCGATCCAGCCGTGCTCTTCTTGGCCGTCGTCGTGGAGCGCGAGGGCAACTCACCGTGACCTGCGAGCGCAGCCAGCGTCTTGAAGGTCGAAGCTTGCCGCTTCCCAACGAGCTCAGACGTTTTGTCGATGGCCCGGAACCAGTGGGCAAGGCTGTTGCTGTCAGCGTCTAGCGCTTCATCACCCATCTCATCGAACAACTTCGAGTAGGCGCTACGTAGCGTGGCCTCAAGGCCCTTCTCGAACGAGTCGTCATCGCCGTAGAAGTAGCTGGCGTTCTCCTCGATCCAGTTGCCATCGTCGTCGATGAGACCGAGGAACCGCAGGATTGAGATGACATAGGACTCGTTGGCAGGCGCGATGTTGAATCTCTGGAGGTAACTCGCGTCCACCGTTGGGGGAGCGCTCTTGCGCAACTGTGCAAAGGCTGCGACCAGCGGCGCCTGTCCGGAGATGTATGGGTAGTTGGGCACAGCACTCCCTGTCCACTATCGGGTGCGTCACTCTACATGCGAGCTGCGACAGCGAAGGGGGTTTGGGTCGCGGGCTCGATCCGGTACACGACATTGCGATCGAACGGGAGGGTGCCGCCAACGTGGTCTCACAAGGGCGGGGTGGGCACGAGAATGAGGGCTCCCCGCCGCACCGGATCACGTCACCGCATCAGGGGACTTTCGTGGGGGTCAGCAATGACGCCGGCTGAGGCACCCCGAGCGAAATTGTGGGCCGCTCGGTGCACCTTGGCGCTTCCGCGGAAGCGCGCACAACGGGGACTGCCGCGCCGGTCGGTGCCGACGTCGGGGTTCCGCTCCTCGAGCGTCAACCGAACGGCCGCGGGTCTTGTAGAGGGCGAGGGGTGCCAGGTCCGCTGTGGGTCGGCCGCTGAGCGTCGGGTAAGGCGGCCGTCGTGCAGGGGTGGGGGGGCACGAACCGGGCCCACCCCCAAACCAAATAAAAAACAAACGTAACACCCCCAGAAACCCCCCCCCGCCAACCCGGCCCAACCCCCCCCCCCCCCCCCCCCCCGCCCCGCCCACCCCCCAAAAAATAAAAAAACCCCACAGCCCCCCCCCCCCCGGC
>JBJHBB010000301.1:0-3937 GCA_050485265.1 Rhodothermales bacterium
CCTCGACGGTTTCTACCACGGCCTGATCGAGAACTTGACGCGCTGGCTCACCGCGGATGCGGACGATCGGCCACTGAGAGTTCGCGCCACGCAGGACTTCTTTGATACCACCGAGCGGGTTCGCTTCACCGCACAGGCTTACGACGAGCGTCTCGAACCTGTCGCCGACGCAGAGATCCAGGTGATCCTCACGAGCGACGACGGTAGCGAACTCCCCTTCGCGATGCGGCCGCTGGGCAGTGGGCGTTACGATCTTGACGCCGGAATGCTTCCAGAGGGTGTCTACCGATTCCGCGCATCGGCCGAGAGGCAGGGAGCGGCTATCGGTGAAGATCAGGGGACCTTCGAGGTCGGTGTGCTCGACCTCGAGATGCGCCACGTTACCGCGGACCCCGCGCTGATGGCCGAACTCGCCGCGAGGACCGGTGGCACGGCTGCGTTCCCCGATCAGGCCGATCGTATCGCCGCCTCGATCGCGCCACAACTGGAAAGGCGCTCAGTCACCAGTACGAGCGGCCGTGAACTGTGGAGACTGGCTCCGCTTGCGCTGCTGTTGATCGGAATGCTGACCACGGAATGGGTTCTTCGCAAGCGTAGCGGAATGGTGTGATCGGTTCTCGGGAACCGCGCGGGGCAGCCTCCGCGTTGGCTCGCGACTATTCCAGCGAGTCCATGTCAGAGCACCTTCACGATGATCGTCACACGTCGCCTGCATCCGGTGGCAACGGCGCCGCAGGCGCGCCTAGCCGCGAGACCGAGCTGCACCGCAAAGCGGCCATGTTGGTCAACGCGGATACTGGAGTCCGATTCGACTCGCTCACGCTCTTCGCCGAGCCGCTCTTCGAGCTGTTCGATCCAGACGTTTCGCATGCCTTCTCGCTGCAGACGGAGCCAGAATCGGCCGACGAGGGCACGATCGCAGCGTTGGAGGCGGCAAGACTATTCTGGGCCTATTTCTCACTCCCTATCGAGGAGCGAACGGATGCCTCGACCGCTCTTGCTCGAAACCTGCTCGGTCCCTCAGCATCACCTGAGGAGGAGGCCGACTTCGACCTCTTACTGGATCGAATGTCCGAGCAGTGGGACATGCAGGCAGACGAGGACATCGAGCTCGCCGAGTCCACGCCCGCGCGGACCCTCGACTTTGATGAGCTCCTCCAGCACCCGCTGTACGCGGTCGAGGCCGGCCAGGTGGGCGACACCTACGGCCCAGGACACCTCCCCGAGACCGAAGCACGAGCGCTATTCGCACAGCCATTGCTGAACCAGGCCGAAGACCTCGACGACATGGAGGACGCTATCGAGCGGGCAACGGCTTACTGGGAGCTTGCCCAGCTACCCTTCGATGTCCGGGAGGACCGTCTAGAGGCGCTCCTGGTCACTCTGGCCTCAGCAAGTGTCGAGCGCGGCCAGCTCCGCGACGAGGCCCATACGATGATCGCCCGCTTCGAAGATCTATTTCCCGAACACTCGGGCTAGCTAGACACTTGCAAATACGGTCGCTGCACCGGTTACTTGCGGCGCTCCAGCCACGCTGCCGCTGCCGATGCCGCTATCGACCATCCCCTCCCGAACGAGCATCCCGTTCCAGGGCTCTCCCCGGCCGACCCTCGGCGTCGAGCTCGAGATCCAGATTCTGGACCCGGAGACGATGAACCTCACTTCCGGGGCCGTGGACATTCTGGACCGCGTTGGGGACCATCCGAAGATCAAGCAGGAACTAACCCAGTCGACCGTCGAGATTATCACCGGCATCTGCGAGTCGGTTGACGAGGCATGCGCTGACCTCCGCGAGTCGCTCAAGGAGCTCTACGCTATCGGGGACGAAGTCGGTCTGGCCTTCGCGATGGCGGGCACGCATCCGTTCGCTCAATGGCGCGATCAGGACATCTTCCCCAACGAGCGCTACGAAGCGCTGGTCGACCGCATCCAGTGGCCCGCTCGGCGACTTCTCATCTACGGGCTCCACGTACACGTAGGCGTCGGCAGCGGCGAGAAGGCTATCGCACTGTCTAACGCGCTCACCACGTACATCCCCCACATGCTCGCCATCTCGGCTTCGAGTCCCTTCGTGGATTATGAGGACACTGGCCTGGCGAGCGCCCGCGCCAAGATCTTCGAGGGCATGCCCACCGCAGGACTGCCCTTCCGCCTGGCCAATTACGGTGAGTTCCAGGCGTTCATGAACACGCTGATTCGCGCCGGAGCCATCGAGACGATCAGGGAGATATGGTGGGACATTCGGCCCCATCCCAACTTCGGCACGCTCGAGATCCGGGTGTGCGATGTGCCGTCCACTCTCAGCGAGGTCGGCGCGCTCGTGGCCTTCATCCAGTCGCTGGTGGTGTGCCTTGGGGATCACTACGATTCGGGCAAGTACGTCGACATTCTCCGCGCCTGGATCGTTCGGGAGAACAAGTGGCGAGCGTGCCGACACGGTCTCGATGCCGACATCATCACGGACAACACCGGTACGCAGGCGCCATTGCGCGGAGAGATCCGCTCGTTGGTCGAGAACCTGTCGAGCTTCGCTGAGGAGCTTTCGTGCCGCCGCGAACTGAACGGGGTGCTGGACCTCCTGACGACCGGAGCCTCTTATGAGCGGCAGCGCCGCGTTTATGCCGAGACGGGCGAACTCGATGCGATCGTCAAGTCGCTGGCAGCGGAGCTTCGAGCAGACGTCTTCGCCCCACCCCTCCGCGCAGCCTCCTAGCGATCTGGCGCGAGGATTCACGTCTCCCGCGGAGCCATCTCGTCCGATCGCCGTTACTGGCCCACTTTGTGCTAGATCCTCTTCATCTTGCCTGAGACTCTTCACCATACCGCGCTTTCAGACGTCAATCTCGCCGATACGCTCGTCGAGATTCGTCGCCACCTGCACCAGTATCCCGAGATTGGTTTCGACGAGTTCGAGACGTCCCGATATCTGCGTGGGGTGCTGGAAGACCATGGATTCGATGTCGTCGGGCCCATCGCAACCACCGGATTCGCGATAGAGATCGAGGGTGCGCATCCCGGACCGACGATCGCCTATCGGGCCGAGCTGGACGCCCTCCCCACTCCCGACGCAAAGGACGTCTCCTATGCTTCGAAGGTGGCTGGGGCGGCTCACCTCTGCGGCCACGATGCCCACATGGCCATCGCGGTTGGAGTAGCTCTTCTGCTGAATCAGCGACGCGAGCACCTCCACGGAACCGTGCGAGTGCTGTTTCAGCCAAACGAGGAGAGCATTCCCACCGGCGCACCGCGAGTCATCGCAGATGGCGGGATTGACGGTGTGCGAGAGATCTTCTGCGTCCATGCCGATCCTACGCTAGAGGTTGGAAGCATCGGCCTTCGCGCTGGCGCCGTCACGGCTGCGGCGGCATCGTGGATGGTGCACGTATTCAGCGACCAGTCAGGTCATTCTGCACGTCCCCACGAAACGGCGGACACGATCTGGATTGCGAACCAGATTCTGGCTAGCTACTATCAACTCGCGGGCCGGGTGCACGACGCTCGGCGCACTGCTGTCTTGACGGCATGTCGGTTCAACGCTGGAGAGGCTCTGAACGTAATCCCCACTGAGGTGGACTTCGGGGGCACGTTGCGATCGTCCGACATAGAGGCGCTCCGAATATTGAGCCGCAGGATGGAGGAAATCGCGGAGGCCACCGGCGCGTTGGTGCGCGGGCATTGCACACCCGTGAGCATGAAGTTCACGTACACACGGCGGTCCAGGAGGTAGGCCTTCATGCTGGCGCCGTCGCGGACGAACTCGATGACGGCGCGCTGCGGCACGCCGCGGCTCTCGTGCAGGAGGAAGTGCGGGTCGGCCGGCTCCCACTGCAGGCCTTGCCGCACAGCCAGCGCGGCGCCCGGCGAGCCCTCGGCGGCGTAGACGCCGCGCCCCTCCTTCTCGGCCTCGGCGGCCGCCGCGCTCATCGCCTCCCAGTCC
>JBJHBB010000302.1:0-3931 GCA_050485265.1 Rhodothermales bacterium
GCGATGCTGATATCGTCGGTACAACTTCCATGATGGCGGATGCCGATGTGGTGTCGATCATCGTCGAGTCGCTTCAGGCGGTGAACATGCCGGATTTTGTCGTGAAGATCAACCACCGCAAGCTGCTGGAGAGCTTCGGCGAGGCGCGCTTCGTGCTTCCCAGGTTTGAGATGCGCGCCGACGGCGATGAGGTTTCCATCACCCTGAACATCCTCACGCGAACTGACGCGCCGGCGGAGATCTACGATGCGATCGAAGACCTGCGCTTCCCTGGCGATGGTTCGCCACCGCCAATCCCCACTCCAACCGACCGCCGCGACACTCCCGAAAGGAACGAGTGGGATCAGGCTGTCGCGGACGTCCTACAGGAGATCGACAGCGGTCGGTTTCAGAAGGTCGTCCTTGCGCGTCGCTCGCGCCTGGAGTTCGCAGAGGCCGTAGACCCGTTCGCATTACTCGAGCTGCTTCGCCACGCCACCCCTTCGTCGTTTCACTTCCTCGCCCAGCCTCGGAAAGGGATTGCCTTTCTGGGTGCGGCGCCGGAGCGATTGTTCAAGCTGGACGGGCGATCGTTGAAGTCGGAGGCGGTTGCCGGAACGCGGCCACGCTCTGACGATGCAATTGCGGACCGTGAACTACACGACGCCTTGCACGACAGCGAGAAGGATCGTCGCGAGCATCAAATGGTGACGGACGGCATCGTCGCCGCTCTCGGCGATATTGCGAACGAGGTTGCCACCGACGAGACGTCCGTGATGGCGTTCAGCAGCAAGTGGCACCTGCAGACGCCCATCAGCGCGCGACTGGAAGACGACGTCACCAGTGCCGACGTGCTTCGCGCGCTCCATCCCACGCCGGCCGTCGGTGGACATCCCACGGACGCGGCGCTGGAACACATTTCTAGGGCCGAAACTTTCGACCGCGGCTGGTACGCCGGACCGGTCGGGTGGCTCGGCACGGATGGCGCCGAACTAGCCGTGGCGCTACGCTGCGGGCTCGTAACCAAGCAAGACGGTCGTTCGAGACTGGATCTGTACGCGGGGGCTGGCATCGTACCGGGTTCGGAGCCCGAGGCCGAGTGGGCCGAGATCGAGGACAAGTTGGTCGACTTCGTCCGTGTGCTCGGCCTGGAGGCATGAGCCGTGCGGGCCTCTCACGACCAACGTCTTAACGGTCAGTCGGCCGCTGCGCGCCTCCCGCAGTCGCCCAATCTGAATGCGCTCTGGGCGAGCCTGATCGTCGAGGAACTCGTTCGGTGCGGGGTGACGCTTTTCTGCGTCGCACCCGGGTCGCGCAGTGCGCCGCTGGCGATTGCAGCCGCGGAGCATCCGCGCGCTGATGTGGTCGTCCACTTCGATGAACGAGGGTCCGCCTTCGTCGCCCTGGGATGGGCCCGCGCAACGGGCAAGCCGGCGTGCTGGGTCACCACAAGTGGAACCGCGGTGGCCAACGGTCTACCCGCAATCGTCGAGGCCGACGCCGACGATGTGCCGCTGATAGCCTTGACGGCTGACAGACCGCCTGAGCTTCGTGACACCGGCGCCAATCAGACCATCCGCCAGACGCAGCTCTTTGCGACGGTCGCACGGTGGACCGTCGATCTTCCTCCGCCGTCGATCGATGTCTCGCCTGAGTACGTGCTGACGACTGTCGATCAGGCCGTCCATCGGTCGATGTGGCCCGGCGGCCCCGTCCATCTAAACGTGATGCTGCGCGAGCCGCTCGCGCCTACCCCTGACGAGCGGCCCCTCCCCGACCTCCCCCAGAATTGGCTGGCTGGAGAGTCTTCTTACACGACCTACTCGCCGGCGCCCACCCAGAGCTCTGCGGACGCCCTCTCGGCTATCGCGGGAGCGATCGATCGTTCGTCGCGGGGACTGATCATTGCCGGGCGAATGACGACCGAGGATGAAGCTCGCGCCGTCGTACGGCTCAGCGAACACCTTGGCTGGCCGCTGATGGCTGATGTCTGCAGCGGGGTGGGGATGGCAGGTGGCAAGGAGACGCTCTGCACGCACGGAGACCTCATCCTTGCTGACGCACAGTTTGGAATGACGCATCGCCCCGATTGCGTCCTCCGCTTCGGTGCGCCCGGAGTGTCTAAGCGTGTGGCGACGCTGATCTCGGAATCCGAGCAGGCCACGAACGTGGTCGTTCACGCAAGCTCGCGCCGGCTCGATCCGGACCACAACGTCACACATCGCGTCCAGGGCGATATCGCGTCCGCCGCCGAGGGTCTGGTGACGCTGACACGATCGCGTGAGGCCGGAGGATGGCTCTCGGCCTGGCGGACGGCGTCGGCCGCCGTGGAAGAGGTCCTCGTCGATTGGTCCAACCACCAGCAAGCTATGAGCGAGCCGCTCGTGGCGCGCATCCTCGTCTCGCGCGATTCTAGGCCACTGGTCGTCGGTTCCTCCATGCCGATCCGCGACGTCGATTCGTTTGCGGCGCACGCTGGACTCACGCAGCGGGTTTTCGCCAATCGTGGAGCGTCTGGCATTGACGGCACGATAGCCACGGCTGCGGGCATCGCGCGTGGCCTCGGCGCTCCGGTGACCGTGCTTCTCGGCGACCTGGCGTTGCTGCACGACCTGAACAGCCTGGCCCTCCTGCGAGCCGCCGATCAGCCTCCCGTCACCATCGTGGTGATCAACAACGATGGGGGAGGAATCTTCCACTTCCTGCCGGTCGTCGGGACTACCGAGCATTTCGAGACCGTCCTCGGAACCCCGCACGGTCTGTCCTTCGAGCTCGCAGCCGATCAGTTCGGAGTTCAATATGTGAGCGCCACGACGCCGTCCGAGCTCGAGGCGGCAATTTCGGGTGGAGGCTCTCTGATCGAGGTGACGACGGACCGCGTGGCGAACGTTGATCTTCACCGCGACCTGGTCGCGGCCTGCGCCGCCGCCGTCAGCGAGAGCGGGGTCGTCGAACGGTGAGCATGTCCGTCCTCCACCATACCGAGTTTGGTCGGCCCGACGCCCCGCCGCTGGTCTTCCTGCACGGCTTCATGGGTTCTGGCGAAGACTGGTCGGCAGTCACCGACCGGCTCGTACTGGCTGCGCCCGGTCGCGGCTACCGGATGGTGGCCATCGACCTTCCGGGACACGGTCGCTCGGTCGGCCTCGCGGACGATCAGTACACGTGGGAGGGAGCCCTTGCCGCCGTGGCTACCACGCTTGATTTCCTGGGGATCGAGCGCTGCAGGATGACCGGCTACTCGATGGGCGGGCGTCTCGCGCTGGCATTCGCGCTGCGCAACCCACGCAAGATCGCGCGGCTGGTCCTAATCGGAGCGTCTGCAGGTCTTCGTGACGGCGCAGAGCGGCGGCGGCGACGCGCTCTGGACGCGCGACGAGCGGCAGAGATACGCGAGGACTTTCACGGCTTTGTCACCAGCTGGTATCAACAGGACCTGTTTTCGTCGCTCGAGCGGCGCCCACATCTGCGGCAGGCTCTCGTCACCACGCGGCTTCAGAACGACCCGCTGGAGGTCGCGCGTGCGATCGAGGCCTTCTCGCCCGGTACGATGCCGGACCTCTGGCCGGAGCTCGACCACATCGGCGCGCCGACGCTGGCGATAGCCGGTTCGCTCGACGAGCGGTACGAGCGCCTGGCCTACCGCATGTCCGCGGCCGGCCTGCCCATAATGCCCCTCACCCTTCCCCACTCGGGCCACATGCCACACCTCGAGCACCCCAGGCTGCTGGCCGACGCCATCTCAGACTTCTGCAGAGACGCTCTCCTCGGTCGCCGTCACGATGTCGTGACGCTGGCCGCGTGAGCGCATCGCATTTCATCACCCACATCCATCCCGGTATTCATGGGACGAAGCACGCACCACAATCTTGATCGCCCCACTGTAACTGGTCCCTTCGAATGGTCGAGGGCGGCCGACTACGAGGACGTTCTCTACGAGAAGGGAGTACCG
>JBJHBB010000303.1:0-3920 GCA_050485265.1 Rhodothermales bacterium
TAGGTCGAGGTGATCGACATCACCTGCGAAATCCCGAGTCGCGAGATCTCGTCCGGTGGCAGCGACTGATACTCGGGCGGGTACTCGATCGAGCCAACGGCCAGGATGAGCCCCTGCCCCTGCATGAGGCGCGGAACGCTCATCACCGTGCCGATCATGCCCGGGTTGGTCAGCGTGACGGACGTCTCCTGGAAATCGGGGATCTCGAGGCGGTTGTCACGCGCACGCCGGACGACATCGTTGTAGGCGCCCAGGAACTCGGCGAACGAGAGCTTCTCTGCCGACTTCACGTTGGGCACCAGCAGGCTGCGCTTGCCTCGGCGCTCGATGTCGATCGCCAGACCGAGGTTCACCGAGTCGCTTTCCACGCGCTGCATCGACCCATTCTCGCGCCGGAAGCTGTAGTTCATCACCGGGTACTTGCCCAGGGCCTTCACGATCGCGAACGCGATGATATGGGTGAAGGAGACCTTGTCGCCGCCGATGCTGCGCTGATGGATGTTGAGTAGACGGCGATTCTCGGCCATCAGCTTCACGGGCACCTTCCGTAGCGAGGTCGCCGTCGGGATTTCGAGGCTGGCCTCCATGTTCTCGACGATCCGCGCGGCAGGCCCCTTGAGATCCCGCGTCTCGGCACCATCCGGAACCGGCATCCCGGCGGCTGGCTTCTCGGGCGGCGTGTCCTTGACGGGCGGCGTCTGGGCGCCATCTCCCCGAGACTCGGCCGGAACGACAGGCGGTGTCTCGGTCTGCGTCTGAGCTTGAGCCGTCGAGGGGTGGAAGGTCGGGCCCGGATCGTAGTCGGCGAAGAACTCACGCCAGCGAGCGCTCACGCTCTCAGGGTTCTCGAGGTACTGGGCGTAGAGGTCCTCTACGTAGCCGGTGTTGAAACCGAAAGTGCTGCTCACAGCGAGTCGGCGAGGGTGCGCAAATGGGCGGTAAGGCCCCGCAAAGGGCGATCACAAGGTACGCCGCGGTCCGGCGCCGGATTCTCGAACGAGCGATCAGCCAGGCACTACCAGGCTGCCTGAGACTACATCCGGCGAATATTCACCGCCATCACAGCCAGCCTTCCTTCCGGTACCATTCTACCGTCTCACGCAGGCCCTCGTCGAGCCCGATTCGCGCCTCGAAGCCGAGCACTTCGCGAGCACTACTGGTAGAGCAGACCCATGCGTGGCGCGCCTCGATCGCCTTGTCCTCGTTGAAAGCAGGCAACGCCCCGAAGAGTCCGGAAATCCGCTGCACCGCCTTGCCAGCTGGCACGACGACGAACGACGGAACGCGGATCCTGACCGGTCGCTTACCCAATGCGTCGCCGATGGCGGTGGCGATCTCGTGCCAGCTGTGGCCCTCGCCCGCACTGAGGTAAAGCGTCTGGCCGACAGCTCTATCGGCGAAGGTCGAGTCAGCCATCCCGCGAACCAGGTCGTGGACGTGCACGAGAGACAACCTGGGAGTGTCGGCCCTGCCCACAATGGGAAACAGGCGCAGCCTGGACGCGGTCCTGATCACCGTGTAGATGTCCGTCTCTCGCGGGCCGTAGACGGCGGGAGGGCGTACGATCGTGATCGGCAAACTCGAAAACCGCTCCCAGACAATCTGCTCCATCCGCGCCTTGCTACGACCGTACATCGACACAGGCTGCATCGTGTCAGCCTCCAATACTGGACGGGGGACGCCGTCGGCCTCGCGACACGGTCCGCCTGCCGCCAGGGTCGACGTGACCAGCACGCGGCGCACGCCGGGTGCGGAGTCCTCGACCGCCCTTAGCAAGTTGCGTGTCCCTTCGACATTGGCGTGGTCAAGGGCTTCCTCGGTCCGCGCTTTGGTCAGCCCCGCGACGTGCAGGACATAGTCCACACCCGAGACGCCGGCTCGTAGCGCCTCCATGTCGTCCAGATCACCGCGGATGAACTCCACGTCCATCCCCTCGAGCCACTTCGGGTCGGCGCGGACGAGCGCACGGACCGCCACACCTCGGCTCAGCAGTTCCTCGACGAGGTGACTGCCCACGAAGCCGGTGCCGCCGGTGACGAATGCAGTGCGGCCTTTCAGTTCCTGGCTCATGATCAGGCAGTCGATCGAAGCATCACCACGTTCTCGATGTGGTGCGTGTGAGGGAAGAGATCTACCGGCTGCACCGATTCGAGGCGAAAACCGTCACCAAGCAACTGAAGATCGCGAGCCTGGGTCTGGGGATTGCACGACACGTAGACCAGCCGCTCCGGTCGTAGCTCTGCGATTCGCGCCACCACTTTGGGGTGCATGCCGGAGCGCGGTGGATCAACCACGAGCACTTCTGGACGCCCGTGCTCCTCGATGAAGTCCGGCGTGAACAGCTTCAGCATGTCCCCGGCCACGAAGGTGCAGTTGTCGACGTCATTACGGCGGGCATTTTCGCGGGCGTTGTCGACGGCTTCCTCGACCAACTCGACGCCGACCACGTGGCTCGCACGCTCCGCGAGGTACATTGATATGGTGCCGGCCCCGCAGTAGAGGTCATAGACGACGTCGGTCGGCCGCAACTCGGCCATCTCGCGAGCCACCTCATAGAGCACCTCGGCCTGCTCCGTATTCGTCTGGAAGAAAGCGCTGGGACCGATCTCGAAAGCGAACCGGCCGATCTTGTCGGTCACCGTGCCCGGACCGAAGACGACTTCCGTCGCTTCTCCGAAAGCTGTCTGAGCAACGCTGGTGTTGATCGTGTTGACGAGCGTGGTGACTTCCGGGAAGCGCTGCCGGACAAACTCGGCGTACATCGCCATGCGCTCCTGGTCGTGGCCGTTCGTGACCAGATTAAGCATGAGGTCGCCCGTGTGACGAGGAGACCTGATCACCAGATGCCGCAGGTAGCCGGTCTGCTCATGGACGTTCCACGGTGCCCACTCGTGCTCCTTGGCGAAGTGCCGCGTCGAGTTGACGATCTCCGCAGACAACTCGCTTTGGAGGTAACACGCTTCGAGATCGAGCACCTTGTCGAATCGGCCCGGGACGTGGAGGCCGAGCGCAAAATCCGTGTCGAATCCCTCTCCGGACGCGATCTCCCAATCAGTCAGCCACCGATGCGCGGAGAAGGAGAATTCCATCTTGTTGCGGTAGTAGTAAATCCGCTCCGATCCGATCGTAGGCCGGACCTCCACACCCCGGGCGACGAGGTCGTATCCACCCGTATGGACAAGCGCATCGCGCACGGCCTCCCTCTTTGCTTCGATCTGCGCGGCGTAGTCCACGTGCTGCCACTTGCATCCCCCGCACGTTCCGAAATACTCGCACCTCGGTTCGACCCTCAGTTTGCTAGGCTGGAGAACCTCGAGCAGCCGTGCCTCACCGAACTTCTTGCGCTTCTTGAAGAGCCTGGCGGACACCCGGTCACCGGGCACCCCACCCGCGACGAACACCACGTAGCCGTCGAGCCGTGCCAGCGATTTGCCGCGGTCGGCGAACTTTTCTAGCTGGAGGTCGAGGACGTCTCCTTTCTTCACTTCGAAGGGGGCTGAGTGATGACAGGGACGATACGGGTGTCAACGGGTCGTGAGCCCCCCTCGCGCCATTTCCATCTGGGCACGATGTAACTCGTGATACCGACCACCGTAGCCGAAGCCTCACTCAACGGGTTGCACGATGCCGACTTTTCACCCATCCCCAGGTCTCACTGTCCCTCTGGGAATCTTGTCGGCAACGGCGGCCATCATCGGTTTGGGGGTCGTTCTGGGAATCCTGACGTTGAATCCGCCCATCTGGCTCGCGCTCATCTCGCTAATTGGAGGGGCGGTAGTGCTGGCGCTATCTCCCCCGGAACGTAGCGGAAGCCGCTGCGCCTGATCAAAACGCTTGTCCGATGCCGAAGTGGATCCGCGGTGTGTTCCCATCAGGGAATAGCGTGGTTCCGGGGACGGGCGACTGGACCTTCCAGGCCA
>JBJHBB010000304.1:0-3914 GCA_050485265.1 Rhodothermales bacterium
CGTCATAGACGCGCTGCCGACGCAGCGTGCGCTCGCGATCGCCTCCCTCGTCGGCCGTGGGCTCGGTAACCAGAGAGAGCGCGGTCTCGAATCCTCCCGCCTCACGAAGTCCACCGGTCCGAAGGCTCTCCTGTATGTCGGAGATGGCGTACGCTTCGATGAAAGCCTGCGCCTGCGTGTAGAATGCGCGCTGAGCAGGCTCGCGGACGGTTCGCCTACGATCGAGACCGACCTGCGCGACGGGACGACCGCTTTCGAACCTGACCACGACATCTCGGAATTCATCGAGCCGAACCAGGTCGCTCTGCACGGCGAAACCCGTGGAAGTCCACGCGATCCCCGCCGCATCGGCAGCCGCGGCTTCGAGTCTGTTAAGGTCCACCTGGCTCCGAACGAGCCCTTGTGAAGCGATAAGGACGAACAACACCAGAAGTGCGATGGCCGCCATCCCCGCTCCTGTAGTCGCAAGCCGCGCCCGCTTTCTTGCCTTCCCCGTGGGGCGAACCAGCTCCCGATCCGGCACCAGCACCCGGGTAAAGACGTCCGACAGGAAATAGCTCTTCGTTTCGGTCTGCGGTCCACGGAGGTCAGCCCCTGTCTGCGGTAGATCAAGACGACCCGCAATGGCCTGGATGACGCGGTCAATGGGGAGTCCTTCCTGCGTGCCGCTGGTCAGATAGAAGCCACGGAACACCGGCTCTTCATGAAACGGATTCGAGCGAAAGAGGCCGTCGACGAAACGGGCAAGGGGTTCACGCGCGGCTTCGAACTCCAGCGGGAACGTGAAAACCCGATGCCGCTCCTCGCGCTTCATCGGCCTGCGCAGGCGGCCGGCACGCAGTCCGATCAGCGCCTCATGCAGGAGGTCGAACTCACCCCGGAACGCATCGCCCGCCCCGTCCGGCTCAATAGCATCCGGGTCGAACGTGCATCCCCAAACCTGATCGCGCTCCTGCCGATCCATCTCACCGAAGAACTCGACAAAGCCCTGAATCAAGTCTGCCTTCGTGAACAGCACGTAGACCGGAAAGCGCACGCCGAGCCGGTCACTCAGTTCATCGACTCGTTTGCGAATCGTCTCCGCATGCCAGTCGATCTCGTCAGGAGATGCCTCCAGGATGTCCGGGAGGCTGATTCCGACCATCACCCCGTTAATGGGTCGGTCCGGGCGATGCTTCTTCAGCACGTCCAGGAATGCGAGCCACTCGTCCCGGTCCTGCTCCTCGGTGGTGTATCGCCCGGCCGTGTCGAGGAGGATCGCCTGATCTGAGAGGAACCAGTCACAGTTGCGCGTGCCGCCAACACCGCGCAATCTGTCGGTACCTCCGGGAAAGCGTAGCCCGGAATGCAGAAGCGCCGTGGTCTTGCCCGCTCCGGGCGGGCCGATGAAGACGTACCAGGGCAAGGCGTAGAGCGCACGCCGGCCACTCTTGAGCACTCCCTCGCCCGCGAGCTTCGACTGCTTTAGCTGGGCGATGGCTTGCTCGAGGCGTTCCTGCATGCGCTCGATGTCAGCGCGATTCTCGGGCGGTGCCGCAGCCAGATCACGTTCGGCCTGCTTGCGGATGCTGGCCTCTATGCCCGTCGCCGCACGGTTGGCCTTTAGCACCGACCGCGCCAGGAGCGCCACCGCCACAAAGAGAACGAGGATGATGATCAACATGACCACCGTCATCGGGATTTGCAGCATCATCCCACCGAAGCCTAGCAACACCAGGATCAGCGTCAACATGAGGACGCCCATGGCGCCCCGGCGGTAGAAGAAGCGAGTTAACCAGCCCATGTGACGTTGACGAAGTTTAGGGGGCCGTCTGGACGGGCGGGGATAGTGCCTGGAGCCGGTCGACGGTCCCGCCGGCTACACTGGAGACGTAGACGCTCATCCCCACATACACAAGGAGCGCGATTGCCGCTGCGGCAACGAGCAGCATCCACGGTGGCACGCGCCGCGCCGCGGTGTCGCTACTCCGACTGGTCGGGGACCCATGTGGGGCGAGCTCCGCAACAGTGATTCCGGGTGCCTTGGCGAGAGTAGCGTGTGATCGCTCGATCAGCTGGCGCAGAGTTTCCTGGCCGTGAATCTGATACCGCCCCTTGAAGCCGAGAGCCATGCATAGGTAGTACATCTCGAGCACCTCGGCACGGTGAGGCTGCTGCAAAACTGCCTGTACGCGATCGAAAAAGAACTCACCCGCGTCGTAGCGTTGAAATCGATCGAGCTGAAGCGGACGAGCCATCCAGGTGGACTTGTGTGCCCACTCAGAGGACAGGATCGCCTCATCGAGAAACGCGACTACAGAAAACGTGGCGTCCTTGATATCCTCTGGCGGAGCACCAGCCGCCGTGGCCTTCTCTTCAGCCTCGGTCAGAACCTCGCTGAGGCGCATCCGGAGCGTCTCCGGGTCTCCGTAGTGGTCGGTACTCCGCAGCTGTACGATCACCGCGAAGACATCACCATAGAGCTCGGAGAGTCGACGGGAAACCTGGTCGAATCGTACCTCTTTGGCGACTGGGGGCGAGAGTGTGGCCGGCATAATCGCAGATCAAGGTGCGTCAATCGAAAGGAGCTCCAGGTCGGTACCGGAGAACTCGGAGGGGACGAACACAGCCAGGGCTCCGGCATCGCGTATGGCGTCCCAGAACGGACCTCGGCGCTGCAACTCGAAGTAGCTTGCCCGCGCGTCGACCGGCAGCGCCGATGGCAACTGGCGAGTCGGCTCCACGGGGAGGGCGCGCGTGTACGCGCGGAGCACCGCGTCTATCGTGTCCGGGGACGCGACACGGAGCATCGCGGGAAGGTCTGCCCACAAGCGCTCGGGATCGAGCTGCGGATGCCTCGCCGACAAGTAGATCGGGCCTCCGTCGAGTAAGCGTGCATCAAGCGCTGCCTGCGAGAGATTGTCGGTCCGGCGCTCCAGCGGGACGCGCGTGTAATTGGCTTTCGGTGTGGCGCCACCAAGCATCTGGTCGATGACCTCGGCCAGCCTGTTGAAGGACTCCGATGCCTCGGCGTGCCGATAAGCGGGGAAGTCCCGTGGACCGACCGGGGCCTGGGGTACCGCAGCAACGAGGCGGCCGGCCAGCCCTATCATCACCACGAAAAACTCTTCGGGATGGGCGTTGGTGACCCGAAGATGCTCGACGCGTGGGGCGTACTCCGACACGGCGGTGAGGAGAGCCTGCGCGGTGACATCGGCAGGGGTCAGCTCGCGCTGCGCACCGGCCGAGCGCCAGCGCGCCGAGAGCTCTGCGTGCTTGGCAAACAAGCGCTCTGAAAGCCGTGTCGAAAGCGCCTCGAGGCGCTTACTGGCCCTCAGAGATAGCGTGGGCGGAACGAACTCCTCACGTAGCCTGAAGGCGCCCCCGGCGTCTCGAACCACCTCTGCAATGGGCACGGTGACATAGGCCTCCATTGGCTCACCAGCGAACCGCACGCTTGCATTCAAACGACCGACCTCGAGGATGCGCTCATCGCCGCCGGTGGTCTCATCCACCACGGTCGTCTGTTCGGCGACGTAGCGCGTCTCGCGGCGACGCTCGGCACCGTCCAGAAGCACGTTAGCGCCACCGTCCCTCTCGGCGGGTATTGCAAGAAAGACGGTAAGGCGCTCGAGGGTCGCCGGGAAGATGTCCTGGATCGGGCGCGCGGCCGGCAAATCACCATCACCCGGGAGATCGAAGGAGAGTCCGTCGGGCATGACACCTCGCGCGCTGCGGACCACGAACTCACCATTGGCAAGGCGCTCCTCGTCAACATTCAGCTCTGTGAGACCCCAGTCGAAACGATTCGCCGCCCGCATGCGGGTGGTGATGGCGGCCCGCTGGTGGCGGTCCCACTGTTGGAGGTGGTGCGGATCGAGCACCATCCCCTCGAACCAGATGACGCGTCGCGAGTCGGCAGGCATGGAGGCGTT
>JBJHBB010000305.1:0-3891 GCA_050485265.1 Rhodothermales bacterium
ATCGGATACAGCTGAGGTAGTTAGCTCTGCTGTGCCCACTCGCTGGCGCGGCGCTCGATCTCCTCGGCGGACAGTTGCTCGATCTGCTTGGACAGGGTCCACTGATGTCCGAAGGGGTCTTTGATGGATCCCGATCGGTCGCCGTAGAACTGATCCTGCACTGGCATGATGACGGTCGCGCCCGCCGCGACGGCGCGATCGAACATCGCGTCTACGTCATCGAAGTAGATCATCAAGCTGCACGGAGTGCCCCCGAGTGACGCGGGACTCTGATTCCCCCACTCCGGGAATTCGTCGGCCAGCATGACCGTCGAGTCACCGATCCGCATCTCGGCATGCATGACCTTACCTCCCGGACCATCGAGGGTCATGATAGAGTCGGCGTCAAATGCCCGACTGTAGAAATCAAGTGCGGCTTTGGCGTCGCCGACGGTCAAGTACGGGGTGACCGAATGGTACCCCTTGGGCGGCGTTGAAGTGCTCATCTGTGGTCTCGGTTGTATGGACCAGTTAGTGCCCGCGACGCTCGAAGACCGCTCTCAACGTTTGCAGGAGGATCTGAAAGTCGATCCGCAGGCTCATGTGCTCGATGTAGAGCAAATCGTACTTCAGCTTCTGCCGGACGTCCTCGAGATCGGAGTCGTAGCCCCACTTCACCTGGGCGAGTCCGGTGATGCCCGGCTTGACGCGGTGACGCCGGCTATACAGGGGGATGTCGCGCGCAAGTTTCTCAACAAAGGCCGGACGCTCAGGGCGCGGCCCCACGAGACTCATTTCCCCTTTGAGCACGTTGACGAACTGGGGAATCTCGTCCAGACGGAATGCCCTCAACCATTTCCCGAGGCTGGTCACACGCCTGTCGTTCTTTGTGGCCCAGACCGGCCCCGTGTCGCGCTCGGCGTCGGACCGCATCGTGCGGTACTTGTACATCGTGAAGGCCTGGCCGTGCTGACCCGTCCGGGTCTGTCGGTAGATCGCGGGCCCGGGTGAATTCAGTCGCACCGCGAGGCCGATCGCGAGCCACAGCGGAAGCCCGATCATCAAAACGACCAGGCTGGCACTGATGTCGATGAGACGCTTGGTGTGCCGTTCCCAGGCGGGTGTGGGGACGGGCAACACTTCGATCAAAGGCAGCCCGTACATGTGCTCCGTGCGTGCCATCCCTCCGACGGCAGCGTAGAAATCCGGGACGAGCTTCAGTGCGACGGGACGTCCGTCGCGCGTCGTCTTCCCATCGCACACGCGCAAGACTTCGTCTAGGTAGTCGTGATCGTTCGGTCCGAGGGCAATCAGGACGTCCTGCACACCCAGCCGCTCGATCAGGTCCGGCAACGCCGCGATCGCGTGAACGGAGGTCGACAGGCCGTCGCTACCAAAGGCGGGAGCGGCATCGCCGCCAGCACCATCGACGAACACGGTCGCCGGTGTCCTCTTTGTAGTCGTGCCTGCAACCGCCAGTTCGGCAACAGGCTCGGGATGCAGTCTGACCGCACCGACGACTCTAAGACCGGCAGCCGGATACCGCTGGACTTCACGGTAGACGTTTTCGACCTGGTCGCTCCATCCCACGATAACGGCCCGGTGAACGCCACGACCACGAACGATGAGCGCTTTTTGCACACTTCTGAATCCGAGCCTGAAGGTGCCGACCGCCAATAGCGTCAATCCCCAGTAAGCCAAAACTCCCGCGCGAACGCCGTGCCCACCCATCTGCTCGATGAACACGAGGAAGACGAGCAGCACGATGCCCACGGTCACGACCTTGAGCACAGATACAAACTCCTCGAATCGGCTGGCCGCGTAGCGCTCGCTGTAGAGGCCTGCGAACAGGAACAGCACCAGCCAGAAACCGAGCAGGAGCCACGTCGACGGCAGCGGAAGTGCTGCTACGAGACCTCCGGCTGCGGGAGCCAGAAATCCCAGCTCGAAGCCGAGAAGTTGAAAGCCGTGATAGGCGAGTACGAGCGCGACCCCATCTAGAACGAGGAGCGCCGCCAATTCAGCTTGGCGTGCCACAGGCGCGGGCATTTGTTACGCGCGTACCAAGCTTGCGATAGCGAACGGAGCGATTGGACGGAGGGGCGGCTGTCGGCGGGTAAGCTATCACACGCAATTCAGCATTGCAAGGGTCTCGCAAGGGCACTTTGTCCCGCCCACGGCCCGGCGCTAGATTTGGCGCCCTTATCCAGAGGCTATGCTTCGACGAGCACCGCTCCTCCTTCTCCTAACGGTCGTACTGGCGCTGCCTTCGAAGCCGGCGCATGCGCAACCCGAGATCGTTCCGGCGGAGCATCCCGTCTATGACTTCTTGCATCAGCAGCGTGTACGGGGCCTGCTGCCAGAGTATCGCCACGAGTGGCGGCCATTCGGAAGGGATCGAGTGGGGGCGCTGCTGGACAGTCTGGAGGTGCGCGCGCAGACACACTCGCTTGATCGATCCTCGACACACTGGCTCACCGTCTTCCGGACGGAGATGCACGAGCCCGCAGACTTGGTCGAGACGGTCTATGAGCCGGGGCGCGGTATCCGGATCCCGCTCGGTCGAGACACTCGCAAGTTCCTCTTCTATCATCGCGACGAGGACTGGCGTATCGCGCTCAGCGGAATGGGGCGCCTGCAGCTCCGACTCACCGACAGCGCGAGGGGTGAGTACGGCGTTGCGTTCGTCCCCGAAGGAATCCTCGAGGGGAATTATCGGGGGATCGTGGGATTCTACACGGGGACGTTCAACGGGCTCAACTTTCTCGGCGACAGTCGAGTATTGAGAGCCGACCCGTTTCTGGCACCACTCTACTATGTGGCCATCGACGACGTCCCGCAGGGCAACTTCGACCGGTCCACGGCCTCGGTGCGGGTCGCGGGTAGCATCTTCTCCGCTGAGATCGGACACGCCCGTTTGATTGCAGGTGCTTCGTTCGCGGATCCCCTAATCCTTTCCGAAAACCCGGGCTACTTCCCCTATCTACGCGCGGGAGTCGACGGAAGGATCGTGCAGTACGCGGTCATGCACGCCTCCCTGGGAGACCGGGCTCGCTGGATCCCGGGCGACGAGGGCGAGCCCTTCGCCGATGCGACCGAGCGCTACCTCGCCATGCACCGGCTCACGCTCAATCCGTGGCACTGGCTGCAGCTAGCGTTTTCGGAGATGGTCGTCTATGGCCGTCGCGGTCCCGAGCTCGCCTACCTGAATCCGGTCTACCCGATCAAACCGGCGGAGCACGCGCTTTGGGACCGCGACAACGCCAATTTCAGCCTAGAAGCCGTCGTTCGTCCTGCACGTGGCGTAGAGGCGTACGGCACGGTATTCATCGCCGACCTCGACGTCCGCCTCCTTGGACAGAACTCGTACAACAACAAGTGGGCTGTCCAGGGCGGAGTGGGCGGCACCCTCGGTCCGACCCTCGGCTGGGTCGAATACACGCGGATCGAGCCGTTCGTGTACACGCATCGCTTCCTGGTCGACGGCTCCTTCTACAACTCGTACACCCATCACGAATTCGGACTGGGTCATCCACTGGGGCCCAATACCGATCAGTGGCTCGTCGGTGTCAGGGGATGGCTTCCTGGGCGCGTGCGCGGCGAGATTCAGGCGCGGTACGTGCGGAGGGGCGAGAATTTCGTCGATCCCGAGACGGGCGAAGTGGTGAACGTCGGAGGTGACATTCGCGACGGGCGCCAGCCACCCTTTTCTGAACTGACCAAGCAGTTTCTATCCGGGGATCGGTTCGAGGGACCGGGAATACGCGCGAAGCTATCGTGGCAACCCGTCCAGGACTTCGAACTCAACCTGTGGGCCGACCATCAGCGGTGGGACCGCGACGAGCCCAGCCGAACGTTCGTCCGAGCCGAGTTCGTAGTCGGCTTCTGACGACGGTTAGTTCAGGGTGAAGT
>JBJHBB010000306.1:0-3851 GCA_050485265.1 Rhodothermales bacterium
CCAGGAACTTGGTGGCCGAGTGCAGCACCATCGCTGCGCCATGTGAGAGCGGGCGTTGTAGAACGGGCGTCGCGAAAGTGGAATCCACCAGCACCGGCACGTCGCCGGCCTGCCGCACGACATCGGCGATGTCAATAAGCGCGAGCGTGGGGTTGCCCGGGGTCTCGATCACGACCAGTGCGGTGTCGTCGCGAAGCACCTCCGAAATGCGATCGGGCTCGGCCCAGGTGACCTTCATGCCTAGAAGGCCGCTCTCCAGCAGATGGTCGGTCGTCCCGTAGATGGGTCTGCAAGCAACGATGTGCCGCCCTCCCTCTGCGGCCGCGAGAATTGCTGCGGTGAAGGCGGCCATCCCCGAGCCGAAGGCTACCGCTGCCTCCGCCTGCTCCAACCTGGCTAGCGCCGTCTCGAAGCGGGCCACCGTCGGGTTGTGCAGACGCGCGTAGATGGAGTTCGGCGCGCTCGCGTCACCCTCGACGAGTGCGTCCAGGCAGGCAGTGGCCTGATCGGCATCCTTGAACGGATAGGTCGAAGAGAGATCGATCGGCAGCGCGTGGACACCGAGGTCAGTGAGGTCTTCGCGGCCGGCATGAACGGCATCCGTGGAGAGTCGAGGGCGAGGCGGTAGCTGCATCGAGAAATTCGGCTGATCGAGCTATACTATACATCATAGCCGATCCATTCTCATGGGGCCGAAGTATATTCGGTAGCCGCGCCGAAATATCGACATGGACCGAATCGACTTCGACATTCTCAACCGCCTGCAGAACGATGCGCGCATCTCGAACAAGGAGCTCGCGGCGGTGGTCGGCGTGGCGCCCTCGACCTGCCTCGAACGCGTGCGGCGACTGGAGGCGCGCGGAATCCTCAAAGGCTACCGCGCGGAGGTCAGTCCGGCATCCGTTGGCGTCGGCCTCGAAGCCCTGGTAGCGGTCACGCTGAAGCAGCACGCGCGCCCGCTGGTTGCCTCGTTCGAGGCCCACGCCCTCAGTCTCGACGAGGTCATACAGCTCTTCCACACGACGGGACAGAACGACTACCTGGTCCACGTGGCAGTCCGGGACGCTACCCACTTGCGCGACCTCGCGCTGAGTGGATTCACAGAGCGGCCGGAGGTGAGTCGAATCGAGACGACGCTACTTTTCTCACACAGCCGCGCCGACCAGATCCCGATCTATACCCCGGTTCATTAAGTGCGGGTGATGAGGTGCCAGAGGAAGGCGCCCTCGGGCCCGGCTGCGGTTAGCATCACCATGATCAGGACCGCGCCAAGCACGAACGGGACCAGCAACCCGAATCCGACCGCGCGACCCATCGGCACGCGCGTCACCTTCCCGTAGTCGTAGAGCATCCGGGGCCCGGCGACGAACTCGGCCGCCAGCCAGAACCCCACGATCCAGGGAAGCCAGGCCAGCGGATCGGCGCTATTGATGGCAAGGAGAGCAACCACGGCCAGCGCAATGACCGGCCATCGCGAAAAGGTGGCCAGCACGGCAGCCTGCATCGGGCGGACGCGATAGCGCTTGCCGGCGAGCAATCGCAGCCAGATCATGTTGACCAGTATCCAGAGCGCATACGGGATGGCTCCAACGAAAACCATTAGCAAAGGCCGGCGCAGCACCGAGATCAGGGACTCTCGCTGCTCCTCCCCGAGGCCGCTGAAAGCGACCTCGAAAACGTCGGTACCGGCCATCGCCTGGAGCAGCACGCCGATGATCACCCCGGCGGCAAGACAGATCCCCACGAACACACTCGCTGCGGCAAACCCCTCGAGACCCATGCTGCGCTGGACGGCTTCTCGGTAATAGCCGTGGCGCATGAAGTACCTCGGGATGAGCTCCCGAAACCGCGGCGCCAGCGCGAGCAGCACGACCACCAGAAACGCGATGATCCACCCGAGAACCGTGAAACTGCCCGCACCGGGCGGAGCGTTGGGCTCAGCGCCCGCGTCGATAGCAAAGATCGTCTGCCTACCCGTATAGAAGCCGCGCACGACGTTGAGTGCAGGGCGCGCCTCGCCGTCGGAATTGTGGAGGCCGTAGCTGGACGCGCGCCAGCGGTGCACGAATACAGCGTACGGTCGCGGCTGCGCTTGCTCCGCGGCTCTGAGCCCGTCCTCGAGATAGCGTGCCTGGGCGGAGGGCGAACGGGGCGTGAGGTGGCCGCCCTGGATGCGATCGTCGACCTCGGTGCCCAGCGACCCGATGCCCGCGGGCGTGTCGTGTCGGGCGTTCCACCGACCGAGGATCTGGGAGATGTCACGGCCGCGGCTTTCCAGCAGCACGAAATCGACCGCCCCCGAACAGACGTCTGACTCGATGAAGCGCGTCCGGTAGTACGGCGTCAGCCCGGCGTCGCGGGCCCGCTGGGCCAGGCGCTCGAAGTAGTCGCAGGCCACCGGCACGCTGGTGTCGACCGACGACGCGAGCCCGACAGCCATCACCGATCGGAATCGACCGGACGCTGCCGCGACCTCATCCAGGGCGCGTTCGGCGAACGCGAGCGTGTCCCTTAGCCTCGATCCGGCCAGGTTGGCGACGGGGAGGTCTACGAAGAGCGCGATCCGCCCACGAGCCGCCGTGGCGTAGACGTGGTCCGGGCTGCCGAACGGAACCCGTGCAGCCTCGACCCCCATGATTTGCATGGCGCGCGCATCCTCGAGAGCGGCGCGCGCGTCCTGCGGGGGCGTCCAGACCATCCCACGGATGAGGTCCTCGCCGACCGCCTGCTGCGCCACCGCGCCTGCGGACAGCACCAGGAGGATGGCAATTGCAGAGAGGTGCTTCAAGGGGTGCATCCGGGTGAGGAATGGCCGCGCACTCTACGCCACGACGGCGAGGAGCGTTCGCGCCGAATTTATACCCACCGCGCGTGAGGGCCGAGTCCCATTCAAGAATCCCAACTGGTGAACATAACGGAGCCCCGCGCCGAAGGGTGGCGCGGGGCTCCGCGGACAATCCGGAAGCACGACAGCAGTTACTGAATCTCAATACCCAGTCGGGCCAGCCGTGCTCGCGCTTCGGAGATCGAATTAGACGTCTCGATTATCACCACATCGCGAGCATCCACGGCCTCCGATACGTGCGGACCCTCTCCGAGGCATGAGTCACATGGATTCGTCGCCAACCAGTTCGTCGCCGCCGCATGAGCCCTCTCGATGCCCGCCGCACGACGCTCGTCTGACCAGTATCCATCAAGAAGGGCAATCCCATCAAGGATTACCGGAAGGTAGGGATGGTTCCAGTGCAGAAGTCGCATGGTATGAGACTCTATGGCGACCAGATGCTCTGCAGACGTCTCCTCCACTCTTACTAGCTGTGCAAGCGCGCGATGACTGGCATGCTGTGCAACCATGGCTTCAAGCTCCGTTCCCGCGTAACGGGAGATCAATTCCTCGACAAACTCGTGGATCTCGAGAGGCGTTGCGCCGGCGCTCATATGCTGCCTGAGTGTTCCCAGATCTTGCATCGCACGCTGTTGACCGGATCGATACTCGTCGGCCCACTCGGGATCCGGATCCGAGGCCATTCTCAACGCCGGGTTTACCTCGTCAGGGTAAACGATCGGGATGAAAGAGACATCGCCAGTGGTCAGGAGCGATTCTCGATGAATGTTTTGATCGCACCCGGAGAGTGCCAGAGCGACAATAACTGCTGCGAGGAGAGGTACGCGTAGAATAGTCATAGTGGACCTGTATCTGGTTGTGGACCGATTGTTTACGATTTTAGAGGCACATGTCAAAGCTTCCACCCCATTGACCCGTGCCTTCGTAGTTCCCACCGGCGTCAGAGCAGGCAATGGTCATGAGCCAATGGCCCGGAAACTGCATGACCGTCGTAAGGCAGTCCCCG
>JBJHBB010000307.1:0-3345 GCA_050485265.1 Rhodothermales bacterium
TCTTCTTCTCGAACGGGATGGACGCGGAGTACTCGGTCCTCGGCCGTGTGGCGCGGCGGATCTGGAGCGTCGCCATGCGCGACCTCTACGGCGCCGACGAGCGCAGCCAGAAGCTCAAGTACCACATCCAGACGTCAGGACGCAGCCTGCACGCGCAGGAGATCGCCTTCAACGACATCCGCACCACGCTCCAGGCGCTGATGGCGATCTACGACAACTGCAACTCGCTCCACACGAACGCCTACGACGAGGCGATCACGACGCCCACAGAAGAAAGCGTCCGCCGGGCGATGGCCATCCAGATGATCATCAATCGCGAGCTAGGCCTGGCGAAGAACGAGAATCCTCTGCAGGGCGCCTACATCATCGACGAGCTGACGGACCTCGTGGAGGAGGCGGTGCTCGCGGAGTTCGAGCGGATCAACGACCGCGGCGGTGTCCTGGGCGCGATGGAGACGATGTACCAGCGCGGAAAAATCCAGGAGGAGAGTCTTTACTACGAGCACAAGAAGCACTCCGGCGATCTCCCGATCATCGGCGTGAACACCTTCCGCCAGCCGGGCGAGACGCTGGAGGAGGAGAAGACGGTGCCGCTGATGCGCTCGACGGAGGAGGAGAAGCAGCGCCAGATCGCCAACCTACGCGCGTTTCAGAAGCGCAACGCAGAGCGGGCGCCAGCGGGGCTGGAGCGGCTGAAGGAGGTGGCCCGCGACGGTGGCAACGTTTTCGCCGAGCTGATGGACTCAGTGAAGACGTGCTCGCTCGGGCAGATCACGGAGGCGCTGTTCCTGGTGGGCGGGCAGTACAGGCGGAATATGTAGAGGCGTTGCACGCAACGCCTCTACGATGGTGGCAGGATTTTAAGGGTTGCGTTACGACGGCGTTGCACGCAACACCTTTACGGACGAGCGAAACGTGGAATGACGTAGGGCGTGTCCCGGCGGAACTGGCGCGGGCTGGGTCGGGTGTCACGTCAGCCCTCCCGTCCTCCCGGTACTATGTCCGAGCGCGTCTCCGAACGCCCCGCCCGCGAGCGCATCGTCCATGTCGCGCACGACTTCGAGGCCGCCGCCGCGTGGGATCGCCGGCAACACCGCGACCTCACACCGCAGGAGCGTCTCCTGTGGCACGGGTGCTCAAGGACCGCGCCTTCCCGCCAAATGCCGCCGACGTCCGCGCATGCCACGCAGCACCGTAGAGGCCGCCCACTTTTCGCCGGACACCCAGGAGTTCATTTCTCTCCTTCACCGGCACGGCGTGCGCTACGTGGTCGTCGGCGGCGAGGCGGTGATCTACTACGGCCTCGCCCGGCTCACCGGTGACGTCGACTTTTTCTACGACGGTCGGCTGCCGAACGCCGAGCGGTTGTTCCAGGCGCTGCTCGTGTTCTGGGGCGGCGACATCCCCGGCGTGGAGGCCGCCGACGAGCTGACCCGGCCCGGCCTCGTGCTCCAGTTCGGCCGGCCGCCCAACCGGATCGACCTGCTCAACCGGATCGACGGCGTCGACTTCGATACCGCGTGGGAAACGCGACGGACGCTCTCGATGGCTTCGGACCAGGCCGCCACGCCGCTGTACTACATCGCGCGGGAGGCCCTGATTGCCAACAAGGAGGCGAGCGGACGCCCGAAGGATCTCGAAGACCTCGGCTACCTGCGAGACGCCCCCGACCCCGAGTGATCGGGGGCTAGGCCCGGAGTCGCAGCCGGTGATGACGACATCGTTCAGGAGGTGTGGTGTGTACTGGATAGAAGCGACAACCCCGGTTCGCCGCCCGCTACGGCGTGATCTCGGCTAAGACGCGCACAGTCGCGACCTTCAGTCTGTCCTCTCCCATGGCGCGCGCGACTTCGCCGGAGGCCAGGAGGAACGGGATGGCCGCCGTCGCGGCGTCGGCCTTGAGGGCGCGGCAGAGGGCTAGACCGTCCAGGCCGAGCATCACGAAACCGCTGATGATGAGGTCGAAGGCGAGTGTGCGTGCGAGGAGGAGCGCGTCTCCCCCGTTTCCCGCCTCTGCAACGGTGAGCGCGTCGCCGTCCCGTCACCGTGACCAGATCCGCATGGTCGGCAGGCTCAGCGTCTCCCTCCCCGCTGGCGCCGACCCTCACGCCAGTGCTGTCGGTAAGCCTTTTGCCTACTGACCAATCCGGAAGAACGCCACCTCCATCGACGGAAGACCGTCGATCCTCGGTTAGCCGGGGTACGTCAATGCGGTTGTGCTGTGTGAGGTCGTTTGGGTCTTGAAGACGGCATAGAGTGCAAGCATGAACGAGTTGGCGGACGTGCTGGAGCGCCTCCTCGCTGCAAGGCAACTCCAGATTGCGCACCGGGACGCCGTCGTAGGGGCCGTGCAGGACTTTCGAGAGGCGTCGGCGGACTTCTCAGACTGCCTCGCTGGCCGCTTGAACCAGGATGCGGGCTGCGAGGACACGGCCACATTCGACGACGCCGCCGGGCGGCTCAACACGTTCCGATCGGTGTAGCAGCGCTCGCCTGCGGGTGAAAAGGAGCGGAATCAAGCCCCCCGGCGATCGCATCAGCCTTCACAGCCCCACGCTCAGCGTGTGCACATACTTCACCATCACCGTCCGGCTGTCTGTGAGCGGCCGCTCGTGCAGGAATCCGAACCGGTCCGTCACCAGGCTCTCGTTGAAGACCAGGTACAGGTCGTTGCCCTCGCGCGGGTTGTAGCGGACGCGCGCATTGAGGAATACGGCATTCGCGGCGGAGTTGTATTGCACGAAGGCGGCGCCGCTGACGCGTGTGTTCAGGGCGGCACGTGTACGTAAGCGGACCACATGCGCCGTCAGCTGCTGTCCCCGGCTGGCGAACTCGACGCGGTTGAACTGATAGGTGCCGGTCAGGTCGAAGTGGCGAGACACATTCCAGATGGGCGACGCGCTAGCCGTTACCCGCCAGCCGTCAAAGAATTGCCCGGCGTTCACCGAGAGGCTCGTCCGCAGCAGTGATCCTTGCGACGGACTGTAGCTGGCGCTCACAGTCTGAAAGCG
Source organism: Rhodothermales bacterium (assembly GCA_050485265.1). Lineage (GTDB taxonomy): Bacteria > Bacteroidota > Rhodothermia > Rhodothermales > JANQRZ01 > JBJHBB01. Next base: position 3,012 of record JBJHBB010000307.1, read on the forward strand.
GTAGCTGCCGGAAGGCACGACGACGTCAGGCGCGAAGAAAACGTCTGCGCTAAGATCCTCGAAGTTTGACTGCGTGCCCAGGGTGAACGAGTGGCCGGATTTGAGCTGCAGCGTGGCCTGCGGTCCCACTGAGGCTGTCTCGACACCCCCATCCGCGTTTCGCAGATAGGTCGTTCCTTCCAGGGCGAGCGCGTAGCGGAGCAGGGGAGAGGTCCGGCCCGGCCGCCAGCCGTACGCCAGCCGGTCACCGATACGCGTGTAATCCCTCCGCTGCTGGAAGCCGAGGCGCGGGTCGAAGGCGCCGCCGACACGGGAAACGTCCACGGCGTACTGG
>JBJHBB010000307.1:3355-3842 GCA_050485265.1 Rhodothermales bacterium
GCCATCGACGACGCGTCTCTCGATGCGAGCGCGCGCGAGCGACCGTTCACCCACGGCGATGCCCGCGGGCTCGTCGCGGGTGAAGCTCTGTGCCCAGTTGAGCGTGAGGTGGTCGTTCTTGCGAACGCGAATGGAGCCGTCGACGCCGTACACGGTGTTGCCGGTACCGCCCTGGCGGCTGGTGACGATACCACCCACGGTCGAGTTCTCGTTCAGGATCTGGCGCTGCAGCCGCAACACCCCCATGTTCTCACCGGGGATGTTGCCGAGCGACGCCGTCTGCATGTTCAGCAATCCGATGTCCCACTCCCCTATGCGCCCGACGATCCGACCGCCGCCGTGCAGTGGCACCGGCTGGCCGCTTGTGAGCCCGATCCGGCGGGAGTAGAACAGACGGTCGCTGCCGCCCGTCGAGAACTCGAACACGCTGGCGCGCTCCTGGAAGACCTGACGCTTCTCGGGGGAGGAGAGGGAGAAGCGAGTGAGG
>JBJHBB010000308.1:0-3840 GCA_050485265.1 Rhodothermales bacterium
CTTGTGCCATTGCTTGGCTCGAAATGAGCAGATCATCGACGAGTCGCAACATCCGCCGTGCATGGGCGCGCATCGTTGCGATCATCTGATGGCGCTGCGCTGTCGCAAGCGTCTCACCCCGAGTCTCGAGTAGTTCAAGAAATCCGATGATCGGCGTCAGGGGAGTGCGCAGTTCGTGGCTCGCCATCGACAGCAGGTCATCTTTCAATTGAGCTGCGGCCTCAAGCGCAGTATTGGCTTCAGTCAAACGCGAGTTTGACTCCTCCAGCGCGATCCGGTCGGCGCGCCGCTGAGTCACATCGCGGAACGCAACTGTCAGACCCTCTTCTGTCGGATAGATCTCAATGTCAAACCATCGTGCGAGTGGCCAGAAGTAATAGTCGTGAAGTGCGACCGGTATCTGTTCATCAACTGCCCGACGATATGCCTCCTCAGCTTCAGAATTGAGCGCCTCGGGGAACTCCTCCCACATATCGGTGCCGAGCAGATCCTCGCGGTCACGTTGGAGGAGCTGTGCAGCAACACCATTGAGGTACGTGAAGCGCCAATCGTGGTCGAGCACGAAGTACCCGTCGCTAATGCTGTCTAACGTGATCGACAAGCGGCGAGCAAGTGCTTCGTTGGCCAGCGCTGCTTCCTTGCGCTGTGTGATGTCCTGGAGGGCACCGTAGAGGTGCGTTACTTCATCGCCCGCTCCTCTGCGCGCCGCCTCACCGATCGCACGAACCCACAGGACGCGATCACCGTAGGTGCGTAGCTGCAACTCAAGATCGAACGGGGTGCCGTTCGTGATGCACTCTTCAAGCGCGACATCGAGTTCTACGCGTGAATCCGGGAGGTATCGATCCTTCGCTTCAGCGAGGTCAAGTTCACGGTCAACGGGATGCTCATAGATGGCGTACACCATGGGAGACCAGTAGAGAAAGCCTGTCGCAAGGTCGAGGGTCCAGCCGCCTACCCGAGCAGCAGCGCCGGCGATGTGCTGCAGACGCTCAACCTGCTCCAAGGCGGCCCGAGCCTCTTTGATCTCCTCGATGTCGGTACACGTTCCGACCCACCGCACGATTGCGCCGGACTCGTCGTGAACAGGCAGCGCTCGGCCGAGCATCCACCGGTAGACGCCATCGTGGCGGCGCAACCGATACTCAATCTCGTACGGCTCGCCGCTGGTCGTGGCTTGTTCCCAACGGGCAGCAGCACGTTCGCGATCATCAGGGTGGAAGGCCGGATTCCAGCCATGTCCGAGGCTCTCTTCGAGCGTGAGGCCGGTGAAATCCAACCATCGTTGGTTGTAGTAAACGTGCCAACCATCGGGCAGCGTCACCCACACGATTTGCGGCAACGCTTCGAACAGCGCCTGCCACTCTGCCGCGTCCGTCGGGCGATGTCGATCCACCGGAATCAGTCCTATTCCCCGTCGAAACGCGACAAATGACGATACAGCCCACGGTCGGATCATGCCGGGGGAAAGTCCGTCGTTGTCGGCTCAATGCTCTCCCTTGTGTGACCGTGCCCGTTGGGGCGACCAGCCCCCTAAGCCACGCCGTTCGTCATCGAATGCGATGTCCAACGCCCCTAGATCGCACCTGGTAAGTGCGAGAGCCTTGATCAACACAGTTTGAGTTCGTCCAACAGGGGAATCGCATGAGAACGCGACAAGTTGTCATCATTGCCGTCGCAGTTCTGATCCTGGCTGCCTGCGGCTCACAGGATGCTCCAAGCGACGCAGGCGAGCCGCCAGCGCCAGTCGAAACTGTGCCGGCGCCCGAAACACCCGAACTGCCGACCGACACGGGCACCGAAGGTGATTCGGACTCTGCATTTGCATTCACGCCGAGCGTTGCGGTTCCCGAAGGGGTGCCGGTGTATCCCGGGGCGGAGCTTTGGAGCGATATGCCTTCGGGTCCGGCCTGGCAATGGCTGTATCAGACGACGGGTAGCGGGAACGAGATTGTTGCGTTCTTCACCGAAGCGCTTGAGGGACTCGGCTTCGAGATCGATGAGGAACACACATTCGCCATGTTCGAAGAGTTCTTCGTTGCCACGACCGACGAAGTCGTCCGTGTGTACTGGCTTGCGCCGGACGAAGAAGGCGTCGACGAGGACACACCCGATCGTGGGTATGGACTTGTCGTTGACATTGAAGCCTGGGAAGCACGCTGACGCTTCGGTCTGCGTCATCGAGGGACGCGGCTCGCGGGGGTTCGAGATGGAACGCAGGTCTCAGTCTGAGCCCCATGAGATTGCGCGGCCCTCGACGTCGGTCAGATTGCGCGAGGGCACGTCGATGCGGTCTACAGGTAGCTGTTCGGGCAGTTGGTCAACAGGAAGGGCGAATAGCTGCCGGTAGGGGCGGAAATCGTCGGTGCACGCTTCGTATGGACCGCCAACGTGTTCGACGTCGACATCGATTCGATCGTCATGCAGCTCAAGACGGGTGAGCATCTCGGGACATGTTCCTGACTCTCCGGACGAAAAGACCACCAGCGCATAGGTGTCCCAGTCGACCGCTTCGCGAGCAACGTAGATGCCAGGTCCGTCTGCGGGACTAGCTGCCTCGGCGAGGTCATTCGGGACATTTGCGGACCAAGCTGCGTCGATGTGGTCGCGAGTTTCGGCAATCTCGAGGACGATGTAGGGAAAGCCGTGTTCGTTCTCAAAATTGTCACGCCATCCCTCAACTTTGGCCAGAGTGACAATCTCGCCGTCGCCAAATTCGTTCGAGGGCCCGTCGGGGGTGCCATCAGGAGAGCCACCGCCGGCGTCATCAGCGGCACACGCCGCAACGATCAGCGCTGCCAACAACACGATAAACACCCGACAAACACCCATGACAGTCTCCCAATCGTGGCATTCGCACAAGGGTCGCGCAGAGTCGCCGAGGTCAGCTCGGGTCGCCACGGTAATTCGGACAACCGACGAGATCAGTTACACCGCGTTGCCCACGCGATGAGCTCTGCCATCGTCACGCTTACGTCGAGCTTATTAAACCGAACGGTTGACAAGAGAGCGAGCATGCCTTAGGGTTCATTCAACCGAATGGTTGAGGAACGGGATGGACCAGCTCTCGCGCATATTTGCAGCACTTGGCGACCCGACCCGGCGCGACATCGTTTCACGCCTCGCGCAGGGTGATGCCAGCGTGGGGGAGCTCGCCGCGCCGTATGACATGAGCTTGCAAGCCGTCTCCAAGCACGTGAAGGTGCTCGAGGACGCGGGGGTGGTGTCACGGAGTCGTGATGCGCAACGTCGACCTGTGCACCTTGAAGCGCAAGTTTTTGACCTCATGGACGCATGGATCGAGAGATATCGACGCAACGTCGAAGAGCGCTATCAGCGCCTGGACGCGTTGCTCGCCGAAGGCGCTGACACCAGCAGGGGAGAGGCAGCATCATGACCGCCTACGCACAAGCCGTTATCGAAGCAGATCCCGACGTTCCCATCATCCGCATTACGCGCGATTTCGCTGCCTCGCCGACTCAGCTACTCAAGGCACATACCGACCCGGAGCTTTTTGCACGTTGGGTCGGCCCGAACGGTTGCGCGACACACATTGACTACTGGGACGCGCGGACCGGAGGCAGTTGGCGATTCGTGAGCGTCATGGACGGTGAAGAGTTTGGATTTCGCGGTTGCTTCCACGAGGTCAGTGATGCCCGGATCGTGCAGACATTCACCTGGGAGGGCGATCCCGAGGGAGTGTCGCTCGAGACGTTGACGTTCGACGACCTCGGAGACGGTCGAACGCGCCTGCGAGCGCAGTCGCTCGACCAGACGGCGGCGACGGCCACCCCTGCCGAAGTCCGCAGCGCCACCACGGCGATGGGTGCGACCGTCACC
>JBJHBB010000309.1:0-3819 GCA_050485265.1 Rhodothermales bacterium
CGGCTCCCGTTCAGCAGGACACGGTCCTGCGCGTGCAGGCTGACCGCACGCGACAGCACGAGCCGTTCGACGTCACGGCCGAGCGCTGCCAGCCGGTCGTCGTCACAAAGACGTCCTGGACACCTCGCAGCACCCGAGAGAACGAGCAGCGCCGGAGTCGCAGAGGCTAGCTCAGCCCTATCGAAGACCTGCATCGTTGGGCCCGACGCTGACACGCTAGGCCGAAACTCGACGCATTGTCACACCGGTCCCACATACTCTGCACTGATCGCGGCATGCGCGGTCGAAGCGGAGGGGGCCGGTGGACTTCGACAGCTTTTTCGCGCAGGCGACGGGGGGAGCTCCATATCCCTACCAGCGCCAGCTCGCCAGCACGGGGCTGCCCGAGCTGCTTCGTGCGCCCACGGGATCTGGCAAGACGGCAGCTGCCGTCCTCCCGTGGCTCTGGCGCAGGCGCGCACATCCTGACCCGGCGATGCGGGATTCGACACCACGCTGGCTCATTATTGCCCTGCCAATGCGAACGCTTGTCGACCAGATCCACCATGTCGTCGATGCTTGGCTCGACGCCCTGCACCTCAGCAGTCACGTCGGCCTGCACGTGTTGATGGGTGGCCGCAAGGCTGAGGCTGGTGCGTGGAAGAGCACTCCCGCGCGCGATGCAATCCTCGTCGGCTCGATCGACATGCTCTTGAGTCGAGCTCTCAACCGCGGCTATGCATCAAGCCGGTTCGGCTGGCCGATCGATTTCGGAATGGTCAACAACGGCGCCCAGTGGGTCTTCGACGAAGTCCAGCTGTTCGGGCCCGCCCTGCCCACGTCGCGGCAGCTTCAGGCGCTCCGAGACACCCTCGGCACCAGTCTGCCGACGCGATCCATGTGGATGTCCGCCACCGTCGACGACGCCTGGCTCACCACCGTCGATGCGCCGAACGTCGCCGACGTAATCGAAGTCGACGAGAGCGACCGGACCACATCGCCGCTGGCCGAGCGCCTGTCTGCGACGCGGACAGTGGGCCGGCTCAACGTCTCAGACGCGTCTGACGCTACGGAGGTCGCACACGCCATCCTGAAGGCACACCGCCTTGGCACGCGAACACTCGTCTTCGTCAACACCGTCGCACGCAGCCAGCAGGTTGCGGAAGCCCTGAACCGCGTGGCTGATGTGCCGACCACGCTCGTCCATTCACGATTCCGGCCCATGGACCGTCAGGCGGCGCTTGAGGCCGCAATCGCTGATCCAGGCGAGGACGGGATGATCGTCGTCTCTACCCAGGCCCTCGAAGCCGGCGTCGACGTGTCCAGCGCAACTCTGGTCACCGAGCTCGCTCCATGGTCCTCGATCACGCAGAGAGCCGGCCGCTGCAATCGCTACGGCGAGACTGAGCAGGCCCGACTGCTCTGGATGCAGGCGCCGACGTCGCTCCCGTACGACGAGAAGGACCTCGCGAACACAGAGGGGGCGCTCACCGAACTCGAAGGGCGTGCGCTCACATCCGAGGAACTCGCCGGCCACGCGATCGACCAGCATCACCCCATACATCCCGTACTCCGACGCAAGGATCTTGTCGAACTCTTCGACACAACGCCGGACCTTTCCGGTGACGACCTCGACATCGGGATGTACATCCGCGGCGACGTGGACCGCGACGTGTTCGTGGGATGGCGGCACGTCGAGGACATTCCCACCGACGACACACACCTCGATCAACACGAGCTGTGTCCGGTTCCGATCGGCGAAGCACGCAAGCTCGCGGGGAAGCAACCGCTCTGGCGACACGACCACCTAAGTGGCCGCTGGACTCGGGTCAAGCGCGACGAACTCCATCCTGGCGTGGTGCTCCTCGCGGATGTGTCCGCCGGAAGCTACAGCGCCCGTACCGGCTGGGACCGTCGCACCCGCGGTCCCGTCACACCTGTTGACGCCGTGGAACGTGAATCGGACGTCGCCGACGAAGAGGCGACCGACGCCGATCCACTCAGCACTATCGGGGCTTGGGTGACTCTTCTTGACCATCTGGACGACACGGCGCGTGAAACCAAATCATTGCTGGAGGAACTCGGTCACGATGTCGCCTCACCGCACGGCCAGGCAGCCATCGAGGCAGCGCGACTCCACGACCTTGGAAAGGCCCACCCGGCGTTTCAACGATTCCTCCGGAGTTCCGCTGGCGCCGACGAGGTGCCGAGCGAAGCCGTGATCTGGGCCAAGTCCCCCCGCATCCGCAGAGCACGCCACGAGCGTCGGCATTTCCGACATGAGCTTGTGTCGGCCCTCGCGTTGATGACCGGCCAGGGCCGGCCACTGCTCGACGGTTTGGACGATCCCGGACTGGTCACGTACCTCGTCGGAGCTCATCACGGCCGGGTCCGACTCGGGATCCGGTCGCTCGAGAAGGAAGTGCCGGACGCCGAAGGGCGACATGTGGCGCTTGGCGTGATCGACGGCGAGAGCTTCGGTCCGGTCAGCCTGCCCGGAGGGAGGACACTGACACCGACACAGCTACCGCTCGCACAGGCGGCGGCCTTTGGTGGTGACGGTTCGTGGACGCGCCTGGCCCTAGCGCTTCGGGATCGTCCCGACCTCGGCCCGTTCCGCCTCGGGTTCCTCGAAGCCGTCGTTCGCCTCGGCGACTGGGCGGCGAGCGCTTCCCCCTCCACGCTCAGACGAAGTGACGGCACGGAGATTCCACGATGACGGACGTGCCACTCCCCGGCCTCAGACCCGAGCCGCTCGGCAGCTACTTGGCGGCGTTCGGCGTCTTCCGCCTCGTGGCAGAGCAAGTCGACCCGGATGCGCAAGGTCGCTGGACGAGTTCAGGATTCAGGATCGACTCCTCGCTCGACCGGGAGGGAATCGAGTCGTTCCTCCTTGAACGCTACGAGCCCACTCCCTTGGTTGCTCCCTGGAATAGCGGAAGCGGATTCCGCAGATCCGGCACGCGACCAACTGCGGATCTCGCACTCGAAGCCATCGAGATGTCGCAAGCGAGTCGATTCGAATTGGCTAGGCGCTCCATTGCCGTCGGGCGCCAGGCGCTGAGCACCTACTTCCACGTCATCGCGACGATCGACGCCGACCACAGCGTGTCCAAGAGCGAGGCCAAGGCCGCGAAGAATCAAGCGTTCAAGGACCTCAAGCTTGAAGTGCTGCGATATTGCAGGAATTATCTGCCTGACAAGGCGTTGTCATGGCTCGACGCATGTGTCGTCCTCACGAGCGACGGCCCCGCGTACCCTGACATTCTCGGCAGCGGCGGTGTGCTGGGATCGCAGGATCTCACGAGCAACTACAACGAGTGCCTCGCTGAACTCTTCGACCTCGATTCGGGGAACCCGAGGACTCCAGACTCACCACGCTGGCTTGCGTCGGCGCTCGACGGCGACCTGAGTGAACCACGGCGCAGTGGTCCGGTCGGCCAGTACGAACCCGGGGCAGCCGGTGGTGTGAACTCCTCGACGCTGGATGGCGGGCCGTCATTCGTCAACCCTTGGCAGTTCGTCCTGACGCTCGAAGGCTCGCTGCTCTTCGCCAGCGCAGCGGCACGTCGGCTCGGCTCGTCAGGTAACAACGTGGCTGCGATGCCATTCACCGTCCGGCCAGCAGCTGTCGGTGCCGGCCATCTCTCCGACGAAGAGACGGCCAAGAGTGAGCTCTGGCTGCCTCTGTGGTCACAGGGGGTGTCGCTCGCCGAGCTCCGGCGACTCATCGGTGAGGGACGGCTCCGCTGGGGCAACAGCCAGGCGACCACCGGAATCGACGCGGCACGGGCCGTTGCCACGCTCGGGGTCGACCGAGGCGTAGAGGCGTTCACCCGG
>JBJHBB010000310.1:0-3813 GCA_050485265.1 Rhodothermales bacterium
GTACAGCTTGCGGATCGTTCCGGCCTCGGCGTCAGCGGGATTGGTAGCTCCGATAACGGCGCGCCAGTGCGCCACGGCGTCGGCGCGCTCGAGGGCGAGCGGAATGCACGCACCGCTCGACATGAACGTCGTGAGCTCTTCGAAGAAGGGCCGACCGCGGTGCACCTCGTAGAACCCCTCGGCCTCGCGCTTGGTGAGGCTGGTCAGCTTCATGGCCCGAATCTGGAAGCCCTCCTCCAGAATTCGGTCGATAATCTTGCCTGCGTGCCCGGCGGCTACGGCGTCCGGCTTGATGATGGCGAGCGTGCGCTCCATAATCGTTCGACGTGTGGTCTATTGAGGTGACGGACTCCAAACTGCGACCGGCCCAAGCTCGCGCGCAGCGAAGTCCGAACGAAAAGCGCCCGCGCTAGCCTGCAGCCTCAACCGTGGCAAAGGCGGCCCGAAGGTCCGCGCACGCTTTTTCCAGAACAGGCATCTCCTTGGCGAAGCAGAAGCGAAGGAGGTGCTCGCCGTCGGCCGGGTCCTCGAAGAACGAATTGCCCGGTACGGCGGCCACGTGCGCGCGGTCAATCAGCGTCTGGCAGGCCTCGCGGTCATCCCCGAAACCCTCAAACCGATCGCGCAGCGGGGCGAAGCTGGCCAGGACGTAGTAAGCGCCCTGCGGCCACTCGAAGGCGAAACCGCATGCCTCCAAAGTCTCGCACATCAGGGTCCGCTTGCGATCGTAATCGTCGGCGAGCTCAGAGAAGTACTCCTCCCCCATCTCAAACGCGGCGGCCACGCCGTACTGCAATGGTGACGGCGCGCAGATGTAGATGAGGTCGTTGATGAGGCCCATCCGGGAGGCGATTGCCGTCGGTGCCACGGCGTAACCCAGGCGCCAGCCGGTCATGTTGTACGTCTTCGAGAAGCCGGACAGGGTGATGGTGCGCTCGAACGCGGCCGGCAGCGACCCCAGCGAAACGTGCTCGCGGCCGTCGTAGATCATGTACTCGTAGATCTCGTCGGTGATGGCGTAGAGATCATGCCTCTCGAGCAGATCGAGCAGGCGCTCGAGGTCATGCCGCTCCCAAACCTTCCCGCAGGGGTTGTTCGGCGTGCAGACGAGGATCGCCTTCGTGCGATTGTTGATGGCCGCCTCCAGTGCATCGAAGTCCACGGACCAATCGGGCGGATTCAGTTTCACGACCGATTTCTTGACTCCGAGCAGGTCCAACAGGCCGGTATGGTACCCGTAGAACGGCTCGAAGAGAATGCACTCGTCACCGGGCTCGAAGAGGGTCAGACAGGCCGCTACGAACGCACCGGTCGATCCGACCGACACCACGACCTCGTCAGCGCTCTCGGCCGGGATCCTATTGAAGGAGCGCACCTTCCCCAGAATGCCCTCACGAAGCCTGGCGATGCCGGCGTATGACGTGTAGATCGACTTGTCGGCGTCGATAGCCTCATGCGCAGCCTGCTTGATGGGGTCGGGCGTGGGGAGGTCGCAGATTCCCTGTCCGAGGTTGATGCCGCCGACGGCGTTCACCGCAAACGTGACCGCGCGGATATCACTCTGGCGGAGGCCTTCGGTCCGACTGGCAAGTGGCTTCACGGGGGCGCTGGAGAACGAGTGGGGACGAGAGGCGTCGGCTTAAGCCTCGACGGGCTCAGCCGGGCGATGCAGAATGGCCACCAATACTCCGACGTAGCCCACCGCCACCATCAGCGGAGAGAGGTACAACGAAATGAAGCCGTCCACCTCGTTCTCGATTCGCATCAGCGCGAAGCCGAGCACCACGAGCGAGACGGCGCCGGCGAGCAGGAGGTAGTTCGTCTTGCCGAAGACCATGCGAGCGCCACGGGTCTTTGCCGTGCGCCGCTGCTGCCTCCTCCGCTGCTGTTGCCGGGCCATCGCTGAAATCTGAATAGGAACCGCAAATATACCGTTCCCCGGAGCCGTTCTCTGGTTGGCGATCCGAACCTCGCTCCATCCGGGAGAGTTTCGGAACACGCCACGCGATCGCCGGCTCAAATAGAGCGGCGAGGGCGTATTCTCGCCGCGCCAACCGCTACGATGTCGATGTCCAGAAGTCTTACTGTTCGCCTGAGCTTTGTCACCGCCGTCCTGCTAGTGAGCGCATTGGCCGTGAGCGTCTGGCTGTCGCCATCCACCGCCGACGCCTCGACCTCCGCGGCGGAGGCGGCCATGCGGAATCAGATCTCCGCCATCCTCGACGACGAGGCCCGACCCGGCGCCAATTGGGGCATCTATGTTCGGAATCTGTCGACCGGGCAGGTCGTCTACAGCCGGAACGCGAACCAGAGTTTCGTCCCGGCATCCAACCAGAAGGTGCTTTCATCGGCGCTCGCGCTGGAGGTCTTCGGGCCGGACCACCGATTCAAGACGGAGCTCCACTTCGACGGCCAGGCCGAGGGCACGGTGCTCCGCGGCGACCTCACCATCCGGGGTTCGGGCGACCCCACCTTCGGGAGCATTCTCTATCCGGGAGATCCGCTGGCGCGGTGGGCGCGCCAGCTCGCCGATCTCGGATTCACCGGCTTCCAGGGGCGCATCGTCGCCGACGCGCGAGTAATGCCTAACGAGCCGTACAACGCGGGTTGGGACATCGACTATATCGCGACCTCCCACTGGGCGCCGGCTGCCAGCGGGCTCAGCTACTCGGACAATCTGGTTTTCGTGGAGATCGCCGGCACCAGCGCCGGCAACGACGCCGAGGTCAACGTTCGACCGGCCGGCTACGTCAACGTCGTCGGCACGGTAGGGACACGGTCCGGTCGCGGCTTCAGCCCCATGCGTATCGACCGCACGATCGGCACGAACGACATCGTCATCGATGGTTCGGTGACGGCGCGCTATCGGGGCACGGTACGGTTGCCCGTTCACGACCCGGCGCTTTTCACCGTGCACGCCTTTGCAGAGAGGCTTCGCGGTGCGGGCCTGGATGTACAGGCCGAGATCATCGATGCGTCGACTCTCGAAGACGGCCCCGAATACGGCGATGACCCGCTGTTCGTGCACGTGTCACCGCCGCTGATCGACATTCTTGCTATCGTCAACCAGCGCAGTAACAACCTCTACGCTGAGCAGGTCTTCCGCGCCGCCAGCGCCTCCGGCACCGCGCGTGGCTCGGCGCAGCGGCTCGTCAGCATGCTCCAGAGCGCCGACGTTTCTACGCGTGGCCTGGCCGTGCGCGACGGCTCTGGCCTCTCGCGGAAGAACCTGATCACGCCCGAGACGATGGGCGGCCTGCTCGCGCACCAGTATTCGTCCGACCATCGGGACGCGTTCGTGTCCACTCTGGCGCGTGGAGGCCAGCCCAACTCGACGCTTCAGTTCCGGCTCGGCGGCGTGCCGATCTGGGCAAAGACCGGCACGATCGAGCACGTCCGCACGCTCTCGGGCTATGTGGTAGGGCCGGGGGATACGCCTTACGCCTTCGTTCTCTTCGCAAACAACTTCACCGTTAGCCCGTCGGCCATCGGGCAGGTGCAGAACGATATCATCGAGGCTATCGTTCGAGGCGGCGGCGCTCGCTAACGCACGCAATCCGTCCCCACGGGTACTGCGTGCCTGCGTAGATTCGGCGCGCCTCATCCCACTCGCCCCTCCTTCCCCATGCCCGTCGTCGTCCGCCTCGTGCTCTACGCGCTGGGCGCGGTGTTGCTGCAGTGGCTGGTCTTTAGCCGCCTGACGATCGCGGGTGCCTACGCCGACGTAGTCTTGCTGTACGTGGCCTACGTCGGCCTACGGTTCGGACGGCTCCCGGGCGCCTTTGCCGGCTTCGGGTCCGGTCTGCTAATGGG
>JBJHBB010000311.1:0-3789 GCA_050485265.1 Rhodothermales bacterium
CCTGACGATCGGTCCGTCGGACGCCCCCGCCAACGTCGCGACCCGTCTCGCCGATAGCATCCATGCAGGGGTCGCTCGCCGGCGTGACCCGGGCGCAGGATCTGGTGGCGACGATGACTAACCGACGCATGCTGTTCGTGGGCATCGAGACCGTCAGCCGCGAGCTGCCCAGCCAGATCCTGCTCGCACATCATGCCATGGACCGGGGTTGGGACGTCGTGCTGGCCAGCCGGGGCCGAGCCTGGATGTGCAGCGAGATGGTAGGCCGAGGCGTTCTGATACAGACCTCCGGCAAGCGTGGTCAGCGATTCCCGGCACACCCTGACGAGTTCCCGGGCCTACGCCTACTCCAATACCACCAGGAAGGTCTGGTCGTGCGCAGCGACGACGAGCTGCTCGCGCGATACCCGGCAGAGCTTGACTTTGTCGACAACATTATGGTCTTCGGCGAGTATCAGCGCATGACCATCGACGCTGCACGCCCGGAGATCGGCGGGCGGATAACCGCCGTGGGAAGCCCTCGGTTCGACCTGCTCGACGCGCGCTACCGGACAACGCTGCGATCGGGGAGGTCGTTGTCCGGATGCCCAGAGGGACCCTTCGTCCTGATCAATACGAACTTCAAGGCGGGCAACCAGAGCCGGTTGTACCGCCGACCGTTTGAACAGCGCTTCGCCCGTCGCGACTCGCAGGCTTGGACGCTCGAAGACCTCGAGCTCCGGCGACACGCCTACACCAAGCTCTTTGACGCGTACGTCGACCTGGTCTACGAACTCGCCCGGACGGCCACCGACCTCCCGATCGTGATCCGTCCGCACCCGTCCGAGGACCACGACAATTGGCGTGACCGGCTCAGAGGTCTCGATGGCGTAAAGGTCACCTCGGACCGCACCGCCGCCGAATGGATCGAGCGCGCGAGCGTGGTCGTGCACACTGGCTGTACGACCGGGATGGAGGGTCGCTTCCTCGGTCGGCCAGTCCTGCGCTTCAACCCGTTCGGAGAGGAGGTCGACGAACCACAGCTGCCCAACCTGGTCAGCCGGGACATCGACTCCGCACGTGCAGTCATCGACACGGTGAACGCGAGTCAAGGCCGCACAGAGCTGTCTCCGGCGGAACGCGACGTCCTGCGGCCCTACCTGATCAACGCGGACGGACCGATCTCCTCGAAATCAATTCTCGACCTTCTCGACACGTTCGACGTAGAACCTGCTGACGGGAAGGTGCTGTCGGGAATCCGACGGCGACTAGCGTCCAGCCCGCATGAAGCCGCAACCCATGTTTACCGGGCAGGGCAGGCCGTAAAGCGACGATTCGGGCGCGCCGACGCCCGACGGGCTGGGGCGCAGAAGTTCCCCGGGCTCGCCCCAAGCGATGTCGTCACAACGCTGCGATCACTTGAGACAATCGACGCCCGTCCGACAGCACAGGTGCGCCGCTTGGGACGGGACATCGTCGGACTAACTCGACGGGCCTGAGCCACGTGTCCGCGTCCCATCCAGCGTCACACCGGACGCTATGACGATGGATGTGGCGGGTGATATCCGAGAGTCTTTGCTTCACGTGCGTAGAGTGCCCCGATCCGGTCGATTTGGGCCTGGGTCAGGCCGGCTCGCCTATCAGCGGCCCGATCACCGCTTGAGCGACGCTTGAAGTGTGACAGGTGGCCGTCCCATTCCAGCGAAAGCCGGTCGAGCACCACTCGCAGGTCATCGGTCAGCTGCTCGTAGCGAACGACATGGTCGACTGCCAGATCGTCCCCGATCGCGTAGACCGGCCAGTTCGACCAGGTGTTCCCAATCGACGGATCCAGCTCGTACTCCAGAGCCAGGTGCTCGACCTCGTCCAAGTAGGCATCCAAGCTAAGTTCGTTGGAGCCCGTGCGCCACCTCCACAGCGAGATGAAGCGGTCCCAAGGATCCCTCTCTACGGCGAACTTGTAGTACGACTGCCATACATCTTCCCCCACGATCTCCCTGACCTTCGCAGCCGGCAGATGCTTTCGAAGCCGAAGGGCTGGAAACATGCCGGTTCGCGCGAGTCGCTTCTTCAGTTCACGTTCCTTGGGAACCCACGTCGTCGATATCCCGAAGCAGCGAAAGAAGGGATGTTCGATGCGCGGAATTTCCTTTGTGATCGCGATCCAATCGGCTGGTCCGATGAACCGCGCCAGCGAAGCCTCGACCGACGAACTTGCGGTCTTGCGCGTGGACAGGAGGATGAAGCGGTGTGTATGCGAAACAATTACCACGATTGCCTCGATCGGACACTCAGAGACTGGAAATCACGTCTGGAATGGCCGATCTCGCCAGACCGATCGGGGTTCGTCCCGGTCTCGTGAAGAGAAGCCACGTCAACCACCGCCATCCATAATTGTTGCTTCGGACGACGACCGCACCTGCCTGGACATCACCCAGGGCGCGCGTGCCATCACACGGCGCACCGTAGCCGGACGCACTTCACGCGGACCGCGCGTGCGAACGAGAGGCGCGATGACCGCGCCACTGATTCCGCGGTGAGCAGAGTGCGCGCCGGCCACCGGATCTCACCAGCGATTGGTAGCCTCTGAACGGTATCGGCGACCCCGCCACGCCGACACCATGACAACGCGGCTTTGAGCACCTAACACCGGCTATGACGAACGAGCCGCACGCCACGACCCCGGCACCGTACCTCGCGAAGGGCGACCGCATTGCCTACTTCACACGAACGCCAGCGTGCGATGAATGTCGCAGACCGGGTGATGGACGACGCGAGTGACTGCTTCGTTATCGCCGAGGTGGGGCACAACCACCAGGGCAACATGGAGTTGGCGCACAAGTTCCTGGATGTTGCCAAGGAGTGTGGCGCCGACGCCGTCAAGCTCCAGAAGCGTGACAACCGTGCTCTGTTCACCCGAGAATTCTTTGACAGCCCCTACACCGGCCCGAACAGCTTCGCGGACACCTACGGCGCGCACCGGGAGCATCTCGAGCTCGACCGCCCGCAGTACCTGGACCTCCAGGCCCACGCTGACGACATCGGCATCCTGTTCTTCTCCACCGCGTTCGACCAAGCCAGCGCGGACATGCTCGCCGAGCTGGACGTGCCCGCCTTCAAGATCGCCTCCGGCGACCTTCGCAACCTGCCGCTGATCGAGCACGTCGCCAGGATCGGCAAGCCGATGTTCCTCTCCACCGGAGGTGGAGGACTCGATGCGGCCATCCGTGCGCACGACACCGCCCGTGAGCACAACGGCAACGTGTGCATCATGCAGTGCACCGCCGGCTACCCGCCCGACTGGAGCGAGCTGAACCTGCGAGTGATCTCTACATACAGGGAACAATTCCCGGAGACAGTGGTGGGCTTCTCCAGCCATGACAACGGCATCGCCATGCCAGTTGCCGCCTACACGCTTGGCGCCCGTGCGGTCGAGAAACACTTCACCCTTGACCGCACCATGAAGGGCACCGACCACGCGTTCTCGCTGGAACCAGCGGGCCTTCGCAAGCTGGTGCGGGACCTTCGGCGGCTCAAGCTCGCGCTCGGCGACGGGATCAAGGCCCCGTATGAGTCCGAGGTCACACCGATACACAAGATGTCCAAGCAACTGGTTGCAGCCCGGGACCTGCCCGCCGGGCACACCGTCACCGTCGAAGACGTCATCGCCCGCTCCCCAGGCGGGGCCATGACCCCGGACCGGCTCGGCGAGGTCATCGGCCGCACCCTCACCGAGGACATCGCGTTTGAGCGGCCGTTCGACGAGAAGACCCTGGCGTGAGTACGGGTACCTCCGGCGGGACGCCGGAC
>JBJHBB010000312.1:0-3782 GCA_050485265.1 Rhodothermales bacterium
TCCAGGGGGTCGTCGATTACTTCCCGACGATGTACGACGGCCCGGCGGGGTACCTGATCATCAACCAGGACCACCTCTACTACTACGCCGGTCTCACGAACGAGAATACGACGGCCACGCGACCTGGCGAAGTCTGGCTCAACCTCGAGGGTGATGAAGCGCAACGCCAAGCCACCCAGGCCTCCCTCTACGACCAGTTCAGCATCACGTCGGGACAGATCATTGACCGCGACGTCATCCTGGAGGGCATCCGGACTGATCCAGTGGTGCGGGCCGGTGGCAGCGGGATCCTGCTTCTGGCGCTGGTCGCTGCCTTTGCCATCCTCGCCCTCGGCTTCACCCTGACCCTCTACCTGGGCGGTCAGGCGCGCACACTGGAGGTCTCCGTGATGCGAGCCATGGGCATCTCGTCGCGCCAGGTCTTCACAATGATCAGCCTCGAGTACCTGCTCATCGCTGTCATTGGGCTCGTTGTCGGCACCGTTGCCGGGTTGCGCATCTCAGCGACGATGCTGTCCTTCCTCGAGGTGTCGGCCTCGGGCGCACGCATCGTGCCGCCGTACCAGCTCGTGACCCAGTGGGACACCGTGGCGATTGCTTTCGGGGCCGTCGGGCTCGCCTTTGTCGTGGGTGTGGTGGCGCTGGCGGGCTACTTCCTGCGGCTGGAGGTCAGCCGTATCGTGCGCATGACCCGCTAGGGCGCCGAGAGCACCAGCGCCGATACGATGGTCTCCTCGTCGTCAGAGAGAATGACGGCGATCGTGGCGCCAACCGAGAGATCCGTGACCGCCGCTGCCCCAAGGCGCTCGATGCGTGGCTGGTCTGCGAAGCGCAGCGCGGTGCGCTGGCCATGAGGCGCTTCCAGCGTCAAGCCCGCAGAATTCACCTCGACGACGCGCCCGCCCACGACTGTGCGACTGTCTGTGCCGTCCACGTCGCCGAATCCGGTGAAGCCGCCCGGGCTTACCGCGGCGATGCTCGCAGCGTCGCCATAGGCCGTAGCGTCCGTATCGAAGAGGTAGAACTGTTCCTCAGCGGGCTTGAGCGCGCCACCGACGAAGAACGACACCGCGGCGACGGCGACGCCCGCCAGCACCCAGGCGATGAAACGCTGCTCACGCGAAAGCTTCATGGCGTCACGGGCTCCGAGATCAGGATCAGGTTGACCAGCGCCAGCACGGTCTGTGCATGCGCGATGGCGCCGCCGTTCAGCCAGTCGCCGACCGCGATGTCTGCGAGAGCGATGCGCTCCAGCAGCTCAACGGTCACGTCACCCGCGAGCGTGAGCTCGTGTCGCTGGCCCTGCTCCGTGACGAGCGTGACATGGCCACCTTCGAGCGCCACGATCTCGCCCACGATGGCGCTGGGCCCGAGGTCGCGCTGCTCCAGTGGCGGGATCGGCGCGGCGTCGGGGGACTTCGTGACGAAGCCCAGCACGGCGAAGAAGACGGCGAGAGTCACGAGGGCGCTCAGGCCAAGCGCGGAAGGTGGTATGCGTTTCAGGATGTCACCGCTTCTTTTCGAAGGGGAGCGAACCGCCGGCTAGTCGCCCAGCGTGGTCGTGTACCCGAGGGTAATGATCTCCTCGACGTACTGCGAGCGCCACTCAGCTTCCGGAATGCGGATTTTGTGGTCGCGGAACCAGCGGTGGTAGGTGAGGTATTCCTCTTCCAGGCGCGAGCGCCAAGAGGTCTCATCCTCGAAGACGTCCGGCGCGACATCCTCCAGGCGGGCAGTGATCTCCTCCGGTGGGATGTCCAGGTCCTCCTGCCAGTACTCGGCGAGGTAGTCCAGACACTCCTCCAGGTCCTTCCGGCAGTCCTGCATGAGCAGGACCATCATGCCGATCTGGTCCACGGGTCGGGCGCGCAGGCGAAGCTCTCGAGCGCAGTTCTCACACAGGAAGACAAGCTTGCGAGACTCGCACTCTTCTTTGTTCGTGCAGTTGGCGCAGCGCGGCGCGTACTCCGCGGCCCAGTGAGCGCGCGAGTAGCCGGCGACGAGTTGGTCGGTGATGAGGCCACAGCGAGGACAGCTGATCTGGTTGTCGAAGATGTCTTCGATAGCCTTGGCCCAGTCGATCTGCATACAACCTCACTCCACGGACGCTTTCCTCAATCATAATGCCAGTCGATTTCGTGTCAAACACTGCGTGATCGTGACGGATCGTCTCGGAATATCGCTTCTAGCGGTTATGATTACAGCGTTTTGATTCGCGGCAAGCTAAAGCCCGTCACTGCCTACTACGTTCTCGCCTGCGGCGACGCTTTCTTCTTCACCATGGGCGCCGCCATCATGATCGTCTTCCAGACTCGGGAGGCGGGTCTCACTCCTTTGCAACTCTTCATCGTCGGTGCGGGATGGCAGGGAGCCATCCTTCTCATGGAGTTGCCGACCGGCCTCATCGCCGACACCTATGGCCGCCGGAAATCGATTCTTGTCGGACTTGTCATTACAGGTGTAGGTGTCATCCTCAGTGGCCTCTATCCCAGCTTCTGGCCCATCTTCTTCGGTGCTGTCATCGGAGGGTTTGGCCGCACCTTCGTCAGCGGCGCGCAACAAGCCTGGATTGCAGACGAAGTAGGCGTGGAGCAATCCCACGCCATCTATGTACGCACGGCTCAGCTGACTATGCTGACGTGGGTTGCGGCCTTCCCCGTGAGTTTCGGCATCGCCACTTACGACCAGAGCTACCCGATGCTGATTGGCGGCGCCTGCCTCATCCTCCTCGCCGTCTTCCTCACTTTCACTATGGTCGAGACCGGATTCAAGCGCGCCGCCGACGATCAGCTCGAAGCGCTGCGCCCGGTCCTGCGCGATGTTCTCACCACGTACTCATCTGGGATCAACCTCGTTCGCGCCAAGCCGCTACTCATCACGATCTTCCTCATTCTGGCCTTCTACGGCATGGCCGGTGAGGGCTTCCAGATTCTCTGGGTCGCCCACTTCGAGGACAATATCGGCATTCCGGCCCATTTCGGCATCACCGACCCTGTGATCTGGTTCGGCATCTTGCGCACAGGTTCCGCGGTGCTCAGCGTCTTGGCCCTGGAGTTCGTCAAGCGCGTTATGGTTACGCGCATGAATAGCCACGCCGCCGTTACTAAGAGCCTCTTTGTGATCAACTTCTTGCAGATGCTGGGAATCGTCATGCTCGGGTTGGTAGCAGGCTTCGAGATTGCCGCGACGGCCTATGCGCTTACGTTCGCCCTGAGTTTCGCCTTCGATCCGTTTTACCTGGCATGGATTAACCAGAATGTCGATTCTCGTGTTCGTGCCACAGTGCTTTCGATGGGGGGGCAGGCCGAAGCGCTGGGGCGGACGACAGGTGGCCCCGTCATCGGCGTCGTCGGCTCGCTGGCTTCCGTCCGGGCGGCGATCACTTTCTCCGGCGCTGCGATGGTACTCCCCCTCATGTTCTACTTCCGAGCCCTCAAGCAGGGCCCCATCGACAAGCCGGATGCTGAGCAGGAGACTATCGTTAGGCAATGAGCAATGTTACAGACCGATCGTAGTCTCTCGCCCACAAAAGATGAACGAAAAAACTGTAACCGGTACGAATCATGCTGAGTTGACTTTTATTGGCTCCTATGTGAAATTCTAAATGACCGTCATGGACGATGGTCTCGCCCCTCGCACGGACGTGAGGGGGAAACGCTCAAGGAGGAGCAAATGACCGACATGGGTTGGGGCCCCAAGATGGGTTGGGGTCCGAAGGCTGGTTGGGGCCCTAAGTAAGGTCCGATCAGAGACAAGGGGGTCCGCAAGGGCCCCTTTTCTTT
>JBJHBB010000313.1:0-3250 GCA_050485265.1 Rhodothermales bacterium
TAATCCTGTGGAGCGTATCGCTCCACGAAGTACGGCTTCCCAGCCTCCGAAAGGGCTGACTGCGCGTGCACCGAATGCATCGGTTGCACGGCCAAAAGCAGTCCGAGGATCAGTGCGCGTGTCATGGTGAGCGTTGCCACAGCCCATGTATCGACCCTCTGAGTGTCCTCCTTAAGCACCGTCAGCAACGGGCATTCTTTTCAATCTTTGCCAGCGGAATACATTTGATACGAGGGGAACTTGACGTTGTCATATGGGCGTTGTATACTTGGCATTCAAGCAAACCACTCCCTGCACCATGAGGCGAATCTTCGCGATCATCGCCCTCGTCCTTTTCATCGGCGCACCGTTGGCGGAAGCCAAGAACAACGGCAACGTCCCTGGTGATGGTCGCTCTGTGTCGACCGTCCCACCCGGTGACATCCTGGACTGAGGGAGAGTCCTCTCTAACTCTTTTACCAAGAAGGCGACACCCCTCGGGGCGTCGCCTTCTTGGCTTTTGTGGCATTCATGGCGCTGTCGCGGTCTAGCGCACGCCCTGGCTCATTTCCAGCATCCGCTGGATCGGGCGCAATGCCTGGAGCCGGAGGTCTTCCTCCATGCGGATCTCTGGCTGCTCCCACTTGAGGCACAGGTAAAGCTTCTCGATGGTGTTGAGCTTCATGTGTGGGCAATCGTTGCACAGGCAGCCGTTCGCCGGGGGCGCTGGGATGAACGTCTTATCCGGGTTGTCCTTCCGCATCTGATGCAGGATCCCCGACTCAGTGGCCACGATCAGCGTTGTTGCAGGGCTGCGTGACGCAAAAGCACGAATGCCGCTGGTGGAGCCGACAAAGTCCGCGTGTCGGAGCACATTCTCCTCACACTCCGGATGGGCGAGGACCGGTGCGCCGGGGTGACGGGCCTTCAGGCGAACCAATTGTTGTTCGCTGAAGACCTCATGCACGATGCAACTCCCATCCCAGAGCACCATGTCGCGCCCTGTCTGCTTGATCAGGTACCGCCCCAGGTTTCGGTCCGGCGCGAAGATGATCGGTTGATCCTCGGGGATCTGCCGAACGATGTGCTCGGCGTTGGAGCTCGTCACGATGATGTCCGTCTGCGCCTTGATCGCGGCCGAGCAATTGATGTACGAAATGACGATGTGGTCGGGGTGCTGCTCGCGGAAGGCGGCGAATTCGTCCGGCGGGCAGGAGTCCGCCAGAGAGCAACCGGCATTTAGATCCGGCAGCAGGACTTTCTTGTGGGGATTCAGAATCTTTGCCGTCTCCGCCATGAAATGGACACCGGCAAATACGATGATGTCCGCTTCGGTTTGCGCAGCCTCCCGGGCTAGGCCGAGCGAGTCCCCGATGAAGTCCGCAACGTCCTGGATGTCGGGCTCCTGGTAGTAGTGCGCGAGCAATACCGCGTTCTTCTCCGCTCTGAGGCGATCGATCTCA
This sequence comes from Rhodothermales bacterium, assembly GCA_050485265.1. Lineage (GTDB taxonomy): Bacteria > Bacteroidota > Rhodothermia > Rhodothermales > JANQRZ01 > JBJHBB01. The sequence continues at coordinate 1,443 of JBJHBB010000313.1, forward strand.
GCGAAGAGATCGAGGGCGGGGTCAATGCGCTGTTGCACGAACCCGACTTCGGGATCGAGAACGGGTATTTCCACCAGGTCGATCATCGCGGCGCGATTTGGACGTCAGACTGATAGAACGTTTGGGAGCGAAAACTATGCTGCCAGACGCCCCTCTTCCAGATGAAGAACGCGATGCGCGCGTTCGGCCAGCGAGGGATTGTGGGTAACGATCACGAAGGTCTGACCGGCCGCCTCGCAGAGTCGCACGATCTCATCGTGCAGGGAATCCGCCGTTCGTGTATCGAGGTTGCCGGTCGGTTCATCCATAAGAACAAGCTCCGGCTCATTCATCAACGCGCGCGCGACCGCAACCCGCTGCTGCTCCCCTCCACTGAGCTGAGATGGCCGATGGTCCAGACGCCCCCCCAGCCCGAGCTGTTCGAGCAGGTTACGTGACCGGCTAGAGGCTCGCGACAGCGACGCTCCGCCAATCATGGCAGGCATCGCGACGTTTTCGAGCGCGGTGAACTCGGGCAACAGATGGTGAAACTGGAAAACGAAGCCGACGCTTCGATTTCTGACCCTGGCCAGCGATTCGTCGTCCTGTTCGAAGATGTCCTTTCCATCGTAGAAGACAGACCCTGAGGTAGGCCGGTCGAGTCCGCCGAGCAGATGGAGCAGTGTGCTCTTGCCGGTTCCGCTCTCACCGGTGATGGCCACGATTTCGGCCTGGTCCACGTGTAACGAGACGCCGCGCAGGACCTCGAGGGTTCCGGCCGCCGTGGCATAGTGTTTCGTCAGTGCATCGGCGCGAAGCAGCGGTACGCCGGCCGTCTCGGCGGCGGGTTCACCAGCAGAACTATCCGTCGCGCTCGATTCCATACTTGTTCAGCTTGTTGTAGAGGTGAGATCGCTGAATCCCTATCGACTCGGCCGTTTTGCTCACGTTCCAATCGTACTCCTCGAGCTTCCGCTCGATGAAGAGTCGCTCGGCCTCATCCCGGAAGTCTGCGAACTGGTCGTATCGCTCCAGTAGGGCCATGATCGGGTCGGGGGCCGCGCTTCCTCTGCGCACGTAGAGGTCGACGTCCGTCTCGGTGATCTCGTCCCCCTCAGATAGAATTAGCAGCCGCTCGACGACATTATTGAGTTCGCGGACGTTTCCCCGCCAGTCGTACTCGCGCAGGCGCTGGAGCGCACCCTCGCTGAAAGTCTTCTCGGGCATCCCGTTTCGTGCAGCGACCCTTCTCGTGAGAAACTGCGCGATGGCCGGGATGTCCGACTTTCGATCACGGAGCGGCGGGACGTGCATCAGGATCACCGACAATCGGTGGTAGAGGTCCTCGCGGAAACGGTTGACCTCGATCTCTTCGAGCAGGTCCTTGTTCGTTGCCGCGATCACTCGCACGTTGACCTCGATGTTGCCATCGCCGCCGACGCGCGTTATCCGGTTTTCCTGGAGCGCCCGGAGCACCTTGGCCTGCGCGCCGAGGCGCATGTCACCGATCTCGTCCAGGAAGAGCGTGCCCCCATCGGCCTGTTCGAACTTCCCGATGCGTTGCTTCGTGGCGCCGGTGAAGCTGCCCTTCTCGTGGCCGAAGAGCTCGCTCTCGATCAATTCCGAAGGGATCGCGGCACAGTTCACCTCGACCATCGGTCCGCCGGCGCGCGCGCTCTGAGCGTGTACCCAACGCGCGACCAGCTCCTTGCCCGTTCCGGGTTCTCCGGTGATGAGCACGCGAGCCTCGGTGGGTGCGACGCGGGCGATGGTGCCCTTGATGCGCTCGATGGCCGGATGCTCACCGATGATCGGGGTCAGCTCTGTCT
>JBJHBB010000313.1:3260-3781 GCA_050485265.1 Rhodothermales bacterium
GCTCAACGTCGGCCAGTGTTTGCCGCATCCGCCGGTTCTCGGTCTGCAGCTTGCCTCGGTCCAGCGCGCCGCGGATCGAGACGAGCAGCCGGTTGAGGTCCGGGGGCTTCTCCACGAAGTCGACCGCCCCAAGCCGGGTGGCCTCCACCGCCGTCTCGACGGTGCCATGGCCGGAGATCATCACGACCGGCACAGTGCTCTCCTCGTTCGACAATGATTGGAGCACCTCCATGCCGTCCATCTTGGGCATCTTGATGTCGAGGAGCGCCAGATCGTACTTCCCGGAGCGGATCTTGGCGAGGGCCTCCTCGCCGTTTTCGGCCTCGTCGTACTCGTAGCCCTCGAAGGACAGGATTTCCTTGAGCGACCGTCGGATGGCGGGCTCGTCGTCCGCTATGAGAATGGTGGGCATGGTGTGGCGGGCATTCCAGAAGTGCGGGCTGCATACGAGCGGGGCGACGGGAGGTTCAGCCCCCGTCGCCCCTGGTTTGGCATCCCGATTAGGTATGGCGCTACTCGGC
>JBJHBB010000314.1:0-3766 GCA_050485265.1 Rhodothermales bacterium
AAGCTTCGCCGACGGTCCAGCGCCCGCTCGAGCTGGCGAGTGGCGCTTGAGTCTCGATCCGCTTCCCAGCCCCGCTCCTGGACGTAGCGGTCGATGCGAAGCACGACCTCTTCGAGCCTCTCGGCACGCAAGGGTATGCGCCAGCCCGTCGCAGTCCGAACGCCTCCCATCACGGTGCCGAAGAAACGGCGTGCCTGTCGGTCACGCCTGGTTTCCACGTCTTCAATGTCCACGTCAACATCGCGGCGCTGAACGCTGATGACCACGCGTGGCATCAGTTGAGGAGATCGCGGTGCTGGTCAACCCATTCGGTGACAGCTTCGAGGCGTTCCCGAACGTCGGGCAGCGCTACATCGGCGGAAATGGGAGTCCGGTCCTCGCCGGATAGCGCTCCCATGCGATTGAGTACCTCGTCCAGAAGCGTTGCCGATGCGACCCCGCGGCTCGCGCGGAAGGCATCGATGTGCCGGTTGACGGCCGCCCGCACACGTGGGCCGGGTTCGTAGTCGGGCATATTCGGACCTGACGGTCCGTCAGGATCTTCGTCGTCATCCTCATCGAACTCGTCCGCGTCATCGAAATCTTCGACGTCATCATCGCCTTCGGGTTCTGGCTCGATGATGGAGTCCCCTTCGGGCGAGGGTTCCCAGCCTGCCTCGGCGTCGCGCACGTCGACGACTAACTGATCGAAACGATCTCGATCTTCCAAGAACATGGTCCGGATCTTCCGAATGTCCTGGTAGCCGATACTGCCTCGAACTGCTGCGTAGCAGACTTCGAGCATGTCAAGCTCACGCTCCGGAGCCGTCCTGGCAACCGTCCGCATGGCCGTACCGATGTCTCGGAACCGTTCGATCTGATTGACCATCAACTCGTACTGGTCCGCCTGTCCGAGGTCCTCGAGGAAGTCCTCCATGTACTTGACGGCGTAGAGCTGCTTGATCGCATAGTTCTTGTTATTGCGCATGACGCCGCGCAGCTGTTCTGCCACCCTCTTGATGTCATCGTCATCGCCCCAGTCGATGCCGTGGACCTCAGCGGCATCCCGAATCGCGAGCAACAGATTGACGTCCGTGTAGCGGACCTTGTAGTCCTCGGTCAGCTGCTCATGCTGCTCCATCTGGAAGAGCGCGAGGTCATCTACCTCCTCCTCGGGAATGATCACGACGTCGACCCAGTCGTACCGCTCGTGACCGGCCCTGTGTCGGCGGCGCACCACGGCGAGACGTCGGTTGCCGTTGTGGACGGTTCCGTCAGGCCGGATCCAGAGCGGTCGCTCCTGCTCGCGGTTGACCAAGTCCTCCTCTAGTGCCTTCGTGTCCTTCGATGGCCTGCCAACGATGGCGTCGTTGTGGACACGCAAGTTGTCGTCAAGGAGGATGGCCTCCAGCGACTCCTGATCTCTCGGAGTGTTCTCCGGATCGAGCGAACGGCCCAGTCTTGACTCGAAGAGGCGGCGCTCCGCCGCGAACCGTCGGTTGTCGACATTGAGCACAAGCAGCTCAGTCGGAACGCGCTTGACCTCGAAGGACTTCCACTGCCCTGTGACCCAGAGTCGCTCTTCAGGTCGGTCTGCCGGCTGCATCCTGGCCTGGATGGCAGCGGTTCGTTCGTCAGCGTCCATTGGTCACTTCTTCCTGGTGTCGGACGGTCCCCATCCGCGAGTGCGCCATGGCCGCTGCCAGTCGTAGATTCTCTTCGTCCGCGGCCCTCACCTCGAAGTCGCCGCACAATGCCAGCAGATCGATCGGTGCCGAGTCATCTCGCGGCAACGTCTCGTCAAGCGGACGTGCAACCACGACCACGTCCCATTCGCAGTTGCCCGGGTTGCTGTGGTGGCCCATGTGCCCATCGGAGCGGACGGGCCAGAGGGCTGTCACTCTGAGCTTCGCCTCATCGAGCGCGACTCCTATCGCACCCCACGCCTCCGGATTGGCCGAGTGGTAAGTGAACGCAATCGGGTACTCGCCCCTTCGTGCTCGCAGAGCTGGCGCAAGGCTCTCGGCGAGGCCAGTTCCGAAGCTTCCTTCGGCGTCACGTGCGGCGGATTGCAAGGGCGTTCCGGCCATGCCGACTCCTGGCTGCCAAGCCCGATACAACTCAGCTAACTCGTCGTACTCGATGAAGTCGTAGTAGGGAGGATCGAAGGCGACCAGGTCGACCGAGGCCGTCGGCAGAAAATCCGCCGCAGCCGCACACACGACCTCGACTTCCGACCCGGTAGTCGGGAGGTCGAAGACCTGGGAGCGGGCAGCTTCGTCCGCCGTGCTCCAGTAGTAGCGACGAACCTTGGTCGAATAGGAGCGAACGACGCGATCGATGCATTGACTCAGAGTCCCTCGACCACCGGACCTGTGCAGGGGATTGAGTTCGACCGGCAACCAGGGCAAGGAGTATCCCCGCACGCTGAAGAGAGCCGAAAGGCGGCCATAGTCGGTGGCGTAAGAGCACAGTATGTTGTTTGTGGTGAGCGCATTGGATACTGCCGTACGAAGCCCAATTCGTGTTTCGTCGCCGATTCCCTCGTGGAGCCTGATCCATGCGCTGGCGGCGCCGAGCACTAGCAACTGGCGCGCGGTGAACAGCTCTCGCACGCTTGTGATGCCGTACGTGCGTGGCCGCCCATCCTTGCGATCGAGAGGGAACTCACCGTGAGGGAGATCGAGCGGCACCGGCGGCTCGTCGAGCATCTCCTGCGCTGTCTGCACAGCTGCGAAATCCGAAACATCAGGATCGGTCAACTTGCGCCGCGCGCCAAGAGGTGTTCGTTCTACAGCCACGAGCTGGCGCGGCTGAGCGCCTGTCTGGAGTTCTGCGTGAGTGGAAGCCCTACCACACGATTCACATCGGAATCGTCCGGCCCTGTAGTTCCCCTCCTCCAGACGGATGCGACGTCTGCCACGCCGCAGCTCTTTTCGTCCTGGATTCTTAAAGTGCACGAGCGTCATGGTCGTCGGATCCAGGGCCGTCAGACCATCGTCTCGCACGACAGCGCCGACCTTGGCCGAATCCCGCGCGAGCACAAGCGAACGGTAGAGCGGTGCGGCTTCGCTGCACTGTGGGCACGTGACGACGTGGAGCCAAAAATAGTGCAGCGCGTCACCGCCAACCTGGGGATACAGGCCGCCAAAATGCTGCCGCAGGAACTCCATCAGACTGTCGCCCGCGGCGGCGAGCGCAGGGCCGTCTCCACCTCTCAGTGCGTGTTGCACAATCTGAGTTGAGATGGGATCGATGTCGCTCCCGGCGACTGCAGCCCCCATTCGGGCCGCTTCCACGAGCGTTGTCCCACCGCCCATGAAGGGGTCATGGACAGTGAGCCCAGCGAGGTGAGAGTCACCAGAGGCGTACTTGCTCCAGAACGAACTTGCGTCGGTCGCCGGCAGGGCTGCCGCCAGCAGAATGGCCCGCATCAAAGCCGGAGGACGCCTTGCCCACCACCGATGGGCCGAGTACGCCGGATCTCGGACACGACGCTCAGCGGCGAGCAACTCGGACAGCTGCTCAACAGGGAACGCAACTTCTAGGACGGTCGGCGTAGTCAAGGCAAGGTCCGTTCGGTTGTCGCGCTCATGGACCTCGCATCCCCCGGGTTCGCACTCCGCCGCCAATGTAGGCGCTGATCCTCGCCGAACGGAGCTTCTGATGTCGCAGCAGATCGCAGATCAATCCGCGCCGCAGCTCGCAAGTGTCCACTTCGGGTCGAGCCAATCGGGGTGGCATCGAGCCGCGCGGAGGGTGTCCCGTGTAGTGGTGGATGTAGGCC
>JBJHBB010000315.1:0-3736 GCA_050485265.1 Rhodothermales bacterium
GCCCCGAGCTCCTCTTTCAACGTAGACGGACTGCCGAGGGCGACGACCGAGCCCAGATCGAGAATGCCCACGCGGTCGCAGCGCTCGGCCTCTTCCATCAGGTGCGTCGCGACGACGATGGTCGTGTCGCTCGTGCGCTGCAGGCGGGCGAGGCTCGTCCAGAGTTCGCGGCGTGCCGTCGGGTCGAGGCCGGTGGTGGGCTCGTCCAGAAGGAGCAGACGCGGCTGGTGAAGGAGCCCACGCGCGAGGTCGGCGCGTCGCGCCAGGCCACCGCTCAGAGTGCGCACGCGGTCGCCGGCCCGATCGCTCAATCCAAAGGTCGTAAGTAGTTCCTCGATACGTGACTCACGTGTGCTCGCGCTCAGTCCAACCAGCGCAGCCTGGCATCGAAGATTCTCGGCGACGGTGAGCTCGGCATCGAGCGCCGTTTGCTGGAAGACGACTCCCAGGCTACGGCGCACAGCGGCGGGCGACAAAGTGACATCATCCCCAAACACGCGCGCGGACCCCTCGTCGGGTCTCAGCAGGGTCGTGATGACCCGAAACAGCGTGGTCTTTCCACCACCGTTGGGGCCGAGCAGGCCGAATAGCTCACCGCGGCGCACGTCGAAAGTCTCACCGGACAGTGCGCGTTGCGAACCGTACGAATGCGAGACATTCGCTATCTCGAGCGCGGCATTGTTGCTGCCGGCTTCCGGCAGTTGGCCGTCGGTCATTCGCTCAGCAGACGAGGTAGTCGATCACGACGAGCGCAAAGAACGCCGGTACATACACGATCGAGGCCACGAGCAGCCGACGCGCGCGCAGATCGGTAGGCTCGGAAGCGAAGGCGAAGGCTGGAATTGTGAAGCCCGTTCCCACGGCAAGCATGCCGGCGAAGTATAGCCACCCTGCGAGGTTGAACACCGAGGGTAGCACGCCAACCAGCAGCAGAAGCAGCGTCGCCCCGAGCCCAACCTGTGAGGTGAGCCGTCCGTCAGGCTGAGTCACGGGCAGCATCACGAAACCGCCCCGCGCATAATCGTCGCGGTACATCCAGGCGAGCGCGAAGAAGTGCGGCAGCTGCCAGAGGAAGATGATCCCAAAGGCGATCCACCCTCCGAGCGCCAGCGATCCCGTCGCCGCTGCGAACCCACCCAGAGCCGGTAGAGCACCGGGGATGGCACCGACGAACGTGTTCAGCGTCGTGCGACGCTTGAGCGGCGTATAAACCCCTACATAGAGGATCGAGGTGGTGGCCGCGAGCAGCGTAGTGAGAGGATTGGTGAAGACGTGCAGCACCCACAGGCCGGCTGCAATCACCACAAGACCGTAGATAAGTGCGAAACCGCGCGACAGCCGACGCGCAGCGACCGGGCGGCGAAGCGTGCGCCGCATCAGCCGATCGAGGCGCGCCTCGATCAGGTGGTTGAGGACGCCGGAGCCGCCGGCGGTCAGGCCGGTGCCAATGAGCAGGCCCAGCAGGGGAATCGTCTGAACGCCCAGGGGAGAACCGAACAGGTAGCCGGCCGCCGCAGTGGCTACCACGAAAAGCGTGATGCCTGGCTTGAGCAGCTCCTTCATGTCCGCAGCGAGGCTCGGCCGGGCCATCGTGGCCACTGTGGTCGTCGCGGCGCGCGAGACGCGGGGCGGCCTGAAGCGGCGGGCAGAGACGGCCAGGGCGTCTACTTCGGCTCGCATGCGTGACTGTTTGGGGAGGACGGTGGACTCTGGCATAATCAACAGCACCGAGGCGCCGTCGTTGGTCAAGATCTGTAGAGTCTCCGTCGCGTTTTTGGATTGCCTGCGCCTCTGCCGTGCGCTCCGCCGCTACCTTCGAGGCTCTACTTAGCGGCCCGATCAGGCCTGCTGCTGCCCTTCAAGCCGAATCCGAACCACTCTCACTGATGCCTCTAATAGCTTCAATTTCTGGAATCCGAGGGGTATTTGGTGACGGCCTGTCGGCGCGGGCGCTAGTGCGCTATGCTCAGGCCTACGCGCGATGGCTCAACGAAACGACCACCCGTCAGCCGCTCGTGGTGGTGGGTCGGGATGGGCGCGTGACCGGTGACGTAGCTGCGCGGTTGGTGACGGGTGCACTTCAGGCGGCCGGTTGTCACGTCATCTACACCGGGTTGGCAACGACGCCGACCGTCGAAATGGGCGTGATAAAGGAGTCCGCTGACGGCGGGATCATCCTCTCGGCATCCCACAACCCCGCCCAGTGGAACGCGCTCAAGCTCCTCGATCGGAACGGAGAGTTCCTCAATTCGGAGGCGGGTCAACGGGTGCTCGATCTGGCCGATAGCGGAGAGGACTTCACCGTGCCCTACGATCGGATTGGGATGTTCCGCACCGCGGACCTGCTGCCCCACCACATCAAAGAGATCCTGGCGCTGCCATACATCGATGCCGAGGCGATCGCCGCGCGTGACTTCAGCGTCGTCGTGGACGGGATCAACTCGGTGGGCGGCGTGGCCGTGCCGGCACTTCTGGAGGCGCTCGGGGTGAAGACGGTTCAGGTCATCCACGGCGAGCCGACGGGACGCTTCGCCCACAATCCCGAGCCGCTCCCGGAGCACGTCAAGGACGCGACGGCGCTCGTACGGGAGTTGGGCGCTGATATCGGCTTCGTGGTCGATCCCGACGTCGACCGTCTCGCGCTCATCGCCGACGGAGGGGCCTTCATCGGTGAGGAGAAGACACAAGTCATCGCAGCCGATTTCATGATGCGTCGGCGGCCGGGGCCGTTCGCCACCAATCTCTCGTCGAGCCGGCTCATCGAGGACGTGATGAAGCCTTACGGGCAGCCCGTCCACCGGAGTGCAGTCGGTGAGGCACACGTCGTCGCGATGATGAAAGAAGTCGACGCCGTCATCGGGGGCGAGGGGAATGGCGGAGTGATCCTCCCAGACCTCCACTACGGGCGCGACGCTCTGGCCGGAATCGCTATTTTCCTGCAGCATCTCGCGTCGCTGGATGCTACGCTTTCTGAGGTCGACGCCACCTTCCCGTCGTACTTCATCACGAAGGACAGACTGCCGCTCGACGGGATTGACGCCGGTCAAGCATTGTCGCGTCTGGCAGCCAAGTACGAGCGTGATTCCGATGCTTCGGTCTCGACGATCGATGGGGTGAAGGTCGACTTGCCGGAGGGGTGGGTCCACCTGAGGACCTCTAATACGGAGCCGATCCTTCGGGTCTACGCCGAGGCGCGAACTCCGGAGGTCGCATTGAAGCTGGCGGAGCGATTCAAGCGAGAGTTGACCGCCGACTAAGGCGTAGAAAGCTGGAGCTTTGAAACCGTAGGCGCGGCAGGGCGTGCCCGGCTCCCCTCTAAACGCCTCGCCCACACGAACCCCGATGCCCCTCGGCGAACAACCCGCTCGGAGCTCCGAGCACCAGTTATGGGTGAACGAGCGGATGCCGTTGTGGCAAGTCCTCCTCCCGCTCTTCGTGGTGATTGCCGCGCTGATCGCGCTCGTGGTAGCGCCGGTGGCCATCACCGAGCGCAATGAGGCGCTTCGGGTAGAGGTGGAGGAAACGCTGAGCCCACTCGGGCGACGCCTTGCAGAACTCGAACGGACGACCGGCGCCGAACTGGCCGCGGCCCGTGGCTTTGCGCTCACCGGCGACCCGTTCTTCGTCGACCGATTCCTGGCCGTACACAGGTACGGCAATCAGCTCGAGACGGAGCTCGACAGCCTGGCGAGGCGTGTCGGCGACGAGGTGGAATCGGCCTCGGCCGAACTTATTC
>JBJHBB010000316.1:0-3389 GCA_050485265.1 Rhodothermales bacterium
ACGACGGGACAGAAGCGCGCGGGATCGAGTGGCATCGGGTTGGCGCTCGTTCGCGAGCTCGTGGAGCTCCAGGGCGGATCGGTCGAAGCCGTATCCGAGCCCGGACATGGTTCGACCTTCACCGTCCGCCTGCCAATTGTAAGGTGCGAAGCGATTGGGGATGGGGAGGTGGTGAACGTCCATCCGGAGGTGGATATCGACGATTCTAGCCCTGGACCTGCAGCGGTAAGTCGTGACCCGGATGATGTGGGCACGGTCCTAATCGTAGACGACAACGCGGATATTCGCACGTACCTGTCGTCGCATCTCGGCGATCATTTCAAGGTGATGGAGGCAGCAGACGGCGAGGTGGCGCTTGCCATGGCTCGAGAGGTACTTCCTGACGTGATCCTGAGCGACGTAATGATGCCCGGGATGGATGGGGAGGCGCTCTGCCGAACTGTACGCGACGACCCCGCCCTGGCGCACACCCCGATATTGTTGGTCACCGCGCGTGCCGGCTCCCAGTACGCGGTAGCCGCCATCGACGCAGGCGCCGACGGGTACATCGTGAAACCATTCGATGTCGAGATTCTCAAGGCGCGGGTGCGGCGCCTCATGGATAGCCGACGCCAACTCCGGAGTCGCCTCGAGGGGCGTCTATACGTCGAGGGTCTCGATGTCTCGGTGGACTCGGCCGAGCAGGTGCTCATGAAGCGCGTCTTCGCCGTGATCGACGCGCACCTTGCTGACTCTACGTTTGACGTCGAGAATCTGGCGGCGGAGGTAGGGCTTAGCGGCCGGCAATTGCGGCGGCGGATCAAAGCGGCGGCAGGAGTACCTCCGTCGGACCTCATTCGCCGATACAGGCTCGAGCAAGCGGCTCGGATGCTCAAGGCTGAGGCGGGTACGGTAGCCGAAATCAGCCACCGAGTAGGGTATGCGAAGCCGGCAGCGTTCTCGGCCCAGTTCCGCAAACACTTCGGGGTCAATCCTTCCGAGTTCGCCCGATCGGCAAAAGGTGCAGGTTAGATAAGGTTCGTAGTGGTCCGAACCGACCGTGCAACGCCACTAGACCGACCGTGGGCCGGACATTGCGCCCCCCCGGCTCGGACATGGCCGCTGTGGGGTTATGCTTCGTCCGGTTGCAATTACGCTGAAAGGGGATCATGAGTGGTGCACACCAACCGCATCATGGCCCCGCGATACCAGGCTCCTCTGCAGCATGCCACAGTTGACGGTGAGAGCCCTGCGCTCTTCCGGCCGCGGCTGTACCTGTTCGCCGACAGGCTGACCATCGCGGGTTGGGGATGGCGCGGAAGGCACCGGCGGGAGGTACCCCTCGATCAGGTCAGCGACGTCGTGGTCACCGGCACGAATCGGCTCCTGTTGTTAATGAACGGCCGGGATGAGCGCATCACCCTGACCATCGCGGACGCTGCGGTGTGGAGAGACGCCATCCTGGCGCATCGAGACGTCGGCGGGCCGGGCACGGAGTCCCCCGAAATCAATCCGCCACGATCCACTGACACGATGACCGGAAGCTCCGCGGCAGGATAGGGCGCCTCGAGAACGCTCGCCCCAAAAGTCCGCTATCTCACTACGAAACAATTCGAATAGACCATCCAATTTGCACCATGCGAACGTTTATCCCCAGCCTCATTCTTGCCTCAACGCTCATCCTTGCAGGCTTCCTCATCGGCTGCGACAGCGTGGATGCAGGTGATCCTCCCGAGGACGCTCCGGGGACCGTCGCCGAAGTGGAAATCGTGCCCTCGGCCGCTACCCTGACGGGCCCAGAAACGGTTCAGCTTACCGCCGTGGCGCGCGATGCGCAGGGCAACGAGCTGCCGGACATGACGTTTGAATGGACAATTGAGAATTCGTCCCCGGCCTCTGTGGACGCGACCGGCATGGTGACGGCATACAGGGTGGGCAGCACGGCGGTGATCGCCACGGCGCAGGGCGTCGAAGGGCAAGCTCAAATAACTGTTGTCTGTCCGGAGCCGGTGCAGGTGACCAGCAACCTCACCGAGCCGACTGTCTGGACGCCCACCATCGGCGGGTGCACGGATTACGTCGTACATGGTGTCAGGCGGGTCGAGGCATCGCTGGTTGTGGGGCCCGACACCTGGATCGAGTTCAAGGCGGGCGCGGCGCTACACACTCTCACCTCGTCGGACTACCTGGCGTTTGCCGGAGCGGGAGGGGCGCCGATTCGACTGTTCGGTGAAGTCCCCACGCCCGGATTCTGGCGAGGCATCGGGTTCCACAACAATGACGTGCGCAACGAGGTGACCAACACCATCATCATGCATGCCGGAATCGGGAACCTTGGAAGCAACGTCTCAACGCTGGGCAATACGGCCATCGGCGTGCGCGGGGATGCCCGCGTTTCCATCAAGGACTCCCGCATCGAGGACAGTGCAGGATTCGGAGTTCGGGCGACCTCTACCGGCACCATTCTCGAAGGCTGGGCCAATAATCGATTCGCGAACATGGCCCGAGCACCCGTGGCGCTACGCGCCTCGTACCTGCGATACCTGGATGAGGCTACGAACTATATGGACGGCGAGCCACACGGCGAGCCCTACGTCCATGTGCCCAGCAGTGAGATCCTCAGCCTGGCCCAGACGTGGCCTGACACTGGCATCCCCATCCGCTTCACCTCCGGTAGCAGGCACACGATTTCGGCTCACCTCACTATTCGGCCGGGTGCGACCCTCGAGTTCACTGGGGCCGGCTTCTCGATCGGTTCGAACGGAGCCCTCACTGCGGACGGTACAAACGGCACTATCACTTTCCGCGGCGCCACCGGTACTCCAGGGGAGTGGCAGGGCCTCATATTCGGTAGCTCAACGACGGTCAACAACCGCTTCGTGAATGTGGTCATCAGCGATGCCGGCGGCGCCACGGCTGGTGTCGGCGGGCAACGATCCAACATCCGAATGGTGCAGAACAACCGGGTCGAGGTTGTCAATAGCGTGATCCGGAACAGCGATCACTGCGGGATCTGGGTGGGCTCCAACAACAACACGCTTCTCGAGAGCGGCAACACCTTCGAGGACAACGCGGGTGGCGACATCTGTACGCCCTGAGCGGGATCGCCTCTGGGGCGGTCGACACCACAGTGGCACCAGACCCAACTCCCATTTCCTCATAAGAGGTGACATCATGAAAACGAATTGGCGCATGCAAGCGAAGGCTGGCCTGCCGGCACTGTTAACGGTCTTTCTGCTGTTGGCCGCCTGCGGCAACGACGGGGCAAATGCCGGCGCAGTGGACGAGTCGGCCGACCCACCGGTAGAGAGCGAGGAAGTCGCCCTGGTGGATGAACATGGCTGGTCACTTGCTTCAGACATGAACGGCAATTGGACATCGGTTGCCTTTCTCGATCATCAGACTGGCTT
>JBJHBB010000316.1:3399-3732 GCA_050485265.1 Rhodothermales bacterium
ACGCTGGACGGTGGAAGTACGTGGAGGCGTGTCGACCATCCGGAGATGGGGCCGATCAGCGGAATTACCGTGGCATCCGATGGAATGATGTGGGTCTGGGGCGATCATCGCGAACCCGGGGACGACCCGGACTTTTTCAACATCACCGGACAGATGATCGCTTCGAGCAGCGACCGCGGGCAGAGCTGGCACGTGCGGCGCGAGTTCGGTCCGGGGACGAACCTCAATCGTGTTGACTTCGCCGGCGCAACCGGATGGCTTCTGGCGGGCGAGCTTTTTCTTCGTACGTCTGATGGCGGCGAGTACTGGGAAGCGGTCCGCCCGCTCCCCGCA
>JBJHBB010000317.1:0-3718 GCA_050485265.1 Rhodothermales bacterium
GTGCCCGCCGAGCGGGACCACGAGTTCTGTGTCTCCCCGAAATGAACCGTACGATCCCCCGGTCACGCGCGCGGAAGCGAGCCGATCTTCAGTCGGGACGGTGCCCAAGAAGAGAACGCCGCCGCCAGCGTTACCCCAGATGGTGGAGGCTGGTCCGCGGACGAGCTCCGCTCGGCGGATGAGCCCCGGGTCGGCCACGACCAGCGCAGCCTGTCCATCGGGCATCGTGAGGGGGATTCCGTCGAGCACGACCTGGACCCCGCGAACACCGAAGCCTGCTCGCGCACCCATCCCCCGGACCGACAGCCGCTCGCCCAGCGCGAAGTTCTGCCGGTCGGCCACCCAGAGCCCCGGTAAATGGCGCAAGGCCGCTTCGAGCGACATGGCGGGATCGGTGAGTAGCTCGATCGGATCACGTGCCTCGATCGCCACGGAAAGCGGCGCCGTTGCGGCTGTCTCAGCGCTGCGCGTGGCCGTCACCTCGAGCGCGTCCAGATCGAATCGCAGCGTGTCGGCCGTTTGAGCAAACGAGGGCACCGCAGCCAGGGCTGCAGCGAGCAGAAGTGCGCGCATCTTGTTGCGGAGAAGTGGTCAGTCCAGCGGTCGATGCCGCGTGTGCAACTCGGCGAGCGGGTCCTCGCTGGGCTCGGGGCCGTGGAGCAAGCTGGCCGAGGCCGGCTCGAGGCGCTGCAACAGGCGCTCGAGGGAGGCCTCCACGAGCTCACCCATGGTTTCGCAGTCTGCAAACTGCGGATCTTCGTAGTGCGCTCCCAACTGCTCACCGAGCTGCTTGACGTGCTTGGTCGGCGCGATGATGTCTTCCCGCATCACGTCCATCAGCGCGCGATACCGCCGGCTCGACACGCGGAGTCGGTTGGCGATCAGCGCACGCTCCTCGCGCTGATACTGATCGACCGTGGTGGCGCTCATGTGTTCCATCCCCAGTCGGATGATCCGGTTGTTCTGGGGATAAAACTGGGGGAGGTATACCTGCTTCTTCCAGTGGTGGCTCTGCTGGTCGAAGTCTAGCGGCCGCATGCGGAACTGCAGCTTCTCGAAGTCCGGTGTGATGTCCACCACGTAGTTGCCCGCGTGCATGTCACCCAGCAGACGTACAAAGCAGCGCTCATTGAACTTGACGAACTCCTTCGCCAGCCGAACCTGGTCGAAGGCGTTTTCGGGGATCGCCTCGCGCATGAACTGGTCGCCCGGGATTCCGATTATGTGCTCCTCGATGAGGGTGCCGGTGTGGCCGCTCCCGGTTACGTAGTAGTTGATGCGGTTGGGCGAGAGAATGTGCTCGAGCTCGAGGCCGTAGACGCGGTTTGCATCGATCCGCTTGACGTAGAAGTAGTCAAAGTTCTCGTTCAGCCGATTGACGATCCGCACACGGAAGGGCAGCGTGTTGCCGTAAAGGCAAACGTCCACACGGTCGATGTAGAGGTGCTCGACCGTGGACAGGTCTCCGTCACTCTTGAGAACCGCGTACGTTGTACGAAGCGCTTCGTTGATCTCCCGCTGCTCGGTGGGTCCGTAGTAGACGGTGTTCCAGAGGGTGTCGTTACCAAGCTCGTCGAAGAGCGTGATAGCGTTCGTATGCCGGAGCAGATCCTCGTAGCGGACGCCTTCGGAATGGAGACGATCGTAGTAGGTCAGATACTCCGCCAGGTACTCAGAGACCGGATAAATCGGCTTTTTTCGCGATATCAGGTTTCTGATCGGCGACGGGCGCCTGGAGTCTCCATTGGTGTTTCCCTCCATGACGACGCTCAGCAGCCCGTGGCGGGTTCACGCGCCATCGATCGTTCGATCACTTGATCGTAGTGGCGTTCATACCGGGGTACGATTCGGTCGAGGTGGAACTCATCGACGGCCCGCTTGCGCGCACCGTCGCTCATCTTCCGGTGCAGATCGTCGTCGTGCAGGATTCGCCGTGAGGCTTCGGTAAGACAGTCGATGTCACCAAGAGGACAAAGGAATCCCGTCTCACCCTGGATGTTCACCTCGGGAAGCCCGCCGATGTCGCTACTTACGACAGGCACGCCGCAGGCCATCGCCTCGAGGGCGGCCAGGCCGAACGTTTCGCTACCGGATGGCATCAGCATCAGGTCGGCCACCGAGAGCAATTCCTCGACGGGCTCTTGTTTGCCGAGAAAGCGGACATCCTCGTGAACGCCCAGTTCGCGGGCGAGCGCCTCCGTCGGAGGACGGTCCGGCCCATCCCCAACGAAGAGCATCTTCACACCGGGGCCGACGCCCGATCGCGCGTCCGCGTGAAGCTCGGCGAAGACGCGCACGACGTCGGGCGCGCGTTTGACCTCGCGAAAGTTGGAGACGTGGATCAGCAAGCGCTCTCCGCCCGGACTGATCGCCTGCTTGAAGTGCTCCTTGGCCTGCCTGCTGAATCGTTCGGTGTCGACGAAGTTGGGGATGACCTCGATTTCGCGGTTGACATCGAACCGCTGGTGCGTCTCGTTGCGCAGATACTCGCTCACCGCTGACACGCCGTCGGAGGCGTTGATGGCGTGGGTGACGACTGGCGCGAATGACGGGTCCTGCCCGACTAGCGTGATGTCTGTGCCGTGGAGCGTTGTCACCACAGGCAGGCGGATGCCTTCGCACGCCAAAATCTGCCGAGCGAGCACGGCGCTGGTGGCGTGTGGAATGGCATAATGGACGTGAAGCAGGTCAAGCTTCGCGTGCTTGACGACATCCACCATCGTGGACGTCAGGGCCAGTGCGTAAGGTGGATACTCGAAAAGAGGGTATGGGGATACCCGCACCTCGTGGAAATAGACGCCCTCAGCAATGTGGTTGAGGCGAGACGGGGGCGCATACGCGATGAAGTGGACCTCATGCCCGCGGCGCGCGAGCGCCTTCCCAAGCTCCGTGGCAACTACTCCACTGCCGCCGAAGGTCGGATAGCAGGTGATTCCGATATTCAAGGGGTCGCACCGTTTCAGAAGTGACGTCGGGGTCGCGCCCGGCGGCTCGTCGACGGCAGTTCGCGCGACCGCCGCCGGAAACTCGGCCGCGGGGCATAAGTTGCGGGGCGCCCGCACGTACTACCGCTTTCGCTCGCTCATCACAACGACACTATGCAGAAGACCATTGCCCCGGCCGCGGCACTCCTGGCGGCCCTCCTTCTGATATCCGCTCCTCGCGCCGAGGCCCAGGTCCTCCCATCCTTCGGAATCGTGGGCGGGCTCAACTTTGGTAGCCTCGGCGACGCGGCCACCGCAAACCTCGACGAGGCGGTCGGCTACCACATCGGCGCTTTTGGTGACATGGGATTCGGCTTGTTCGGAATCCGGACCTCGGTGATGTATGTCCGCGCCGGCAACATCGCTTTCCCGAGCGCTCTACCAGTTCTTGGTGACGAGACTTCGGTCGAGTTCATCGCTATCCCGATTGACCTTAAGTACGGAGCCGGCCTTCCGTTAGTGAACCCGTACGTGCTCGTCGGACCGGAGCTGCGCTTCCCGCTCGGCGGAATCAGCGAGGATCCGGACGCCAAGTCTACCGTCTGGGCAATCAATCTGGGTGCAGGCGCCGACATCGGTACGGTGATCGGTCCGCGGCTCTTCGCTGAGCTGCGATACGCGTTCGACATGACCGGATTCGTCGACCGCGACGAATCGATCCGCGTTAGCCTCTTCTACCTGCGCCTCGGGATCGGGCTGTAGCCAAGTCCTCGAAGCAAGGCGGGGTCCGGCAC
>JBJHBB010000318.1:0-3713 GCA_050485265.1 Rhodothermales bacterium
TCCCTCCTTCTTCATGTACTTCGAGGAGACCGATCTCTGCAAGCGCCTCTGGGAGTCAGGGTGGGAGGTCCATTTCACCCCCGATGTCGAGATCATCCATGTGGGCGGCGCCAGTACCGGACAGCAGCGAGCGCCGATGTACGCCCAGCTCTATGCGAGCATGCTCCGATTTGTCGAGAAGCACGACGGCCGATTCGCTCGGCACCGCCTCGCTGCCGTTCTGAAGTCGGTTATGCGACTCAGGGTGATGCGTGCGCAGGCTTTACGCAGGCTCGGTCGCGGCAACGATGCTTCATCGTCCGAGGCTGCGGCCGGCTGGCGGGCTGTTCTGGACGTACTCTGACTCGACGCGCGAACCCCACTGTAAATGAGGCTGCTGATCGTCACACCAGCGTTGCCCCACGCGGGCGCGACGAATGCGGGATCGCTGGTGACTTATGAGCAGGTGCGGCTTCTAGCCTCCCGGCATGAGGTGACGATCGCCACCTTCGCAGTCCCGGATGCGGCGGAGCGGGCCGGGGTCGAGTCGCTCGAGGGGATGGGCATCGACGTTCATCCGGTGTGGCGGCCTCGTTATGGCGGATTGCGGCTCTGGAAGCGGCGCGTTGAGGTCCTCAGGTATGGTCTGCGAAGCTGGCTTGGTTGGCTGCTGGGACGTTTCCCGAGGATGGTCGTCCATTCGCGAGAGCCCGAGATGCAGGCTCTCCTGACGAATCTTCTGGCGGAGCGATCCTTCGAGTTGCTTCAGGTCGAGGACTCGATGATGGCGAGCTACGCCTACCCGACCAGGGCGCCCAAGCTTCTCATCGACCACGAGGTCCGAGTGGGTGATGGTAGATCTCACACTCCGAGCGAGGCCCATCGGTGGAGGCGATACCTGCGCGATATCGGCAAGCGGTTCGACGGCATCCAGGTTTTCAGCAACCGCGACGCGGAGGCTCTAGGAGCGCTAGACGTGAGTCTGTCGCCGAAGGTCCGCGTCAACCCTTTCGGTGTGCGCATTCCCCCCGAGCAGTTCGCGCACCAGGAGCACAGCGACCTCGTATTCGTGGGTGGATTCAATCATCCCCCGAACGTCGACGCAGCCCGCTGGCTGGTGGGGGAGGTGATGCCGCACGTATGGAAGCGTCGTTCGGATACGCTCTTGACGATTGTGGGGAAGGAGCCACCCGCGGACGTCCGCGCCCTCGAGTCTGCGCTCGTACGCATCACTGGGCAAGTCCCCGCGGTCGAGCCGTACGTTGCGGGTGCGGCCGTAGTCGTCGCACCGATCAGAACCGGCGGTGGGATGCGGATGAAGGTGTTGCAGGCCATGGCGGCCGGAAAGGCGGTGATGACCACCTCACTCGGGGCGGAGGGTCTTGCGGGACCAAAGGATGACCTGCCGCTGGTGATCTCAGACGAAGCCGCGGCGCTGGCGAGTGAAACGGTGCGCCTCTTGTCGGATCCTCAAGCACGTGACGAACTTGGCCGACGGGCGCGCGAGTTCGTGGTCGAGCACCACACCTGGGAAGCGTATGTCGAGCGGCTCGAAGAGATCTACGACGATTTGTTGGTCGCGCCCTACAAAGCATCATAGCCGTCGACATGCTCGCCTATCTGCCGTTCGCTTCGATCATCATCCCGACCTACAACAGGCCCGAGGGGATCGCAGCGTGTCTGGGAGCGATCGCCGAGCTCGACTATCCCGCGGATCGATTCGAGACGATCGTGGTCGACGACGGTGGATCCGTCCCGCTCCACACACTGGTGGAGGGCATAGCCCCCAGCCTGAAGGTTCGCCTGATCGGCCAAAGCAATTCCGGACCCGCAACCGCTCGCAACGTGGGTGCCGAGGCTGCGGAGGGCGAGCTCCTGGCCTTCACAGACGACGATTGTCGCCCGGAAAGGGGATGGCTAAAGGCACTTGCCCTGGCGCATCGCGAGAGCCCGCAGGCGCTCATCGGAGGCAGAACCGTCAATGGCCTCCCCGACAACTACTTCTCCCAGGCGAGCCAGGACATTGCCTCCTTCGCCTATGACTATTTCAACAGCGGTTCTCAGGGGCCGCGTTTTTTCACCTCGAACAACATGGCCACCCCGGCTACGCTTTTCGCCGAGGTGGGCGGATTCGACACCAGCTTTCCGCTGGCCGCAGGGGAGGACCGTGAGTTCAGCGACCGCTGGCACGCGTCAGGCCTTCCGTTCCATTATGAGCCCGCCGCGGTGATGTACCACCATCACCGGCTCTCGGCTTGGCGCTTCTGCCGACAGCACTTCAACTACGGCCGCGGCGGCTACCACTTCAACGTGGTGCGAAAAGCGGCCGGACGCGGACCGGTGCCCCGCGAGCCGCTGCGCTTCCACTTCGACCTCATCACTTACAATCTCCAGCAGGGGGAAAAGCGCCTGGGTCTCGCGCAGTTGCCGATAACGACCGCATCACAGGCGGCCGTCGCGCTCGGCTATCTCTACGAGCACGTCCGGCGACGATTGCCGTCCCGAGCCGACGACTTCTAGTAGTGACTCTCCCCCTCCTTCGCGTACGCCTCCAGGAACCGGATCGACGCCTGGATGCCTTCGTGGAAGCGGTCGATGCCGAAGTTCTCGTTCGGGGAGTGGATGGCGTCGGAGTCGAGGCCGAAGCCCATCAGCACGGTGTCGAGACCGAGGATGCGCTTGAAGTCGGCCACGACTGGGATCGAGCCCCCTTCGCGCGTGAAGAGCGGTTCGCGACCGTAGACGCCTTCGAGCGCCGTCGCCGCTGCGCGCATCGCCGGCGAATCGATGTCTACCACGGCACCGTGCCCGCCGTGCAGATCGCGGAAGGTCAGCTGCATGGTAGACGGGCAATGCGACTCGAAGTAACGCCGCAGCTTTTCGGTGATCTCGCCGGGAGTCTGGTCGGGGACGAGGCGACACGAGATCTTTGCGGTGGCCTTGCTGGGAAGGACGGTCTTCGCGCCCTCGCCGGTGTACCCGCCCCAGATGCCGTTCACGTCCAGCGTGGGCCGAGCCGATGTCGCCTCGAGGATCGAGAACCCATCCTCGGTTCTCGCTTTTGGAACGCCGATCTCGTTGCGCCACGCCTCCTCGTCGAACGGGAGGGCGCGGTACTGCTTACGCTCTTCGTCGGACAGCTCGCGGACGTTCTCATAGAAGCCGGGGATCTGAACCCGGTTGCCTGCGTCGTGCAGGCGCCCGATCAGGCGCGCCAGCGCGTTGATCGGGTTCTCGACCGCTCCGCCATAGTGCCCGGAGTGCAAATCGCGCTTGGGCCCGGTGAGGCTCACCTCTACGTATGCCAGCCCGCGCAGGCCGTACGTGATGCTCGGCACGTTCTTGCCGAACATGCTGGTGTCGGAGATCATCACCACATCGGCCTCGAGGAGGTCACGGTGCTTCTCGATGAACGGCACGAGGCTCACCGACCCGCTCTCCTCCTCCCCCTCGATCATGTACTTAACGTTCAGCGGGAGGCGCCCGCTGGTCTGCAGAATGCTCTCCGCGGCCTTGACGTGCATGAACGCCTGCCCCTTGTCGTCAGAGGCGCCGCGGGCAAAGATGTTTCCGTTCTTGACTACGGGTTCGAACGGTGGGCTCTCCCAGAGCTCCAGCGGGTCCGGCGGCTGCACATCGTAGTGGCCGTAGATGAGGACGGTCGGCAGGGAGGGGTCCTCGAGGTGCTCGGCATAGACGATCGGGTGGCCGCCCGTCTCCATGATCTCCGCGCG
>JBJHBB010000319.1:0-3711 GCA_050485265.1 Rhodothermales bacterium
AGACAGCGCCGTCAGTGGTGGCGTTGTCGGCGGAGTCGGTGATGGGGACCAACTCCCCTTCCAGGACATCCGCCCAAAAATACCAACGGTCAGCCACTTCCAACCTCTGGACCACTCGGCAGGCCAACCAACCGAGACAGTTCTCTAAAAGAGGCATTCCCAGGTCATGGGTTCGCGCCGGGGCCTCCAAAAACTTGTCTCGATCCTGGGATGAGTCGCGGGCAAAGTTCCAGGCAACCGCCGCCTGATCCGCCCGGAGGAGGTGGAGGCCGAAGGTTTTCGAGTTTTGGATGAGCTGAGCGGTATGGTGATTGGGTGCCAGTCCGATCAGGACCGACGGGGCGGCGGGGTCGATTGAGGCTTGACTGACCCAGGTCGCCGTCAGTCCGGCTCTTCGGCCTTCCCAGGCGGAGGTCACGATCCAAATTTCGCGGTTGATCTTGCGAAACAGTTGGTCAATCGCCGGTAATCGATCCGAGTCACGCAGGGGCGCGCGATCGCGTGGCGGTTGATCAGCAGTCTCCGAGTTCGGGGAGTTCATGGCCAAAGCTTTCCCGGTGTGGTGGGAGTCGAAAAGCAAATACGCAAATACGCAAATACGTTGCTCGTTGAACCGAGTGGTGCCTGGGACTATAGTACCGATCACGGCAGGCGATGCGTACGGGGTCGGAGACTCGTGGTCCCTTCAGCAATTTTCGATGTGGGCATCGAGGCGACTCGACTCCGTGAGACGTCACCGACTCGCTCCTCCCGCCGCTCATGGTCTCTCAGCTCGTACGGACGAATCCCGACTCATTCAGACAAATCCCGAACTCGTTCCCACCACCACCTTATTTTGAGGATGCACCCAGTGACAACTCGACGCGATTTCCTTCAACAATCTGCCCTAGCCGCTGGACTCTGCGCGGCCTCCTCCTGGCCTGTCTTGTCCCCTCATTCGGTCCGAGCGGAGGACAATGACGGGCTGCTCTACAAGATCTCGCTCGCCCAGTGGTCCCTGCACCGCGCGCTTCGAGCGGGCCGGCTTGACAATCTCGATTTCGCTCGAGTCGCCAAGGAGGAGTTCGGCATCGAGGCGATTGAGTACGTCAATCAATTCTTCAAGGACAAGGCCCGTGACACGGCGTACCTTGATCAATTGAAACAGCGTGGAGCGGACCAGGGGGTCAAGACGTTACTGATCATGATCGACGGAGAGGGGCAGTTAGGGGATCCGGACGAGGCGAAACGGAAGCAGGCGGTGGAGAATCACTATCGCTGGGTGGAGGCGGGTAAGCACCTCGACTGCCACTCGATTCGAGTCAACGCCGCCTCTTCCGGGTCCTATGACGATCAGATGAAGCTGGCCGCCGACGGACTGAGGCGGCTGAGTGAATTCGCGGCCGGCCACGGATTGAATGTGATTGTCGAGAACCATGGTGGGCTCTCATCCAATGGAAAGTGGCTGGCTGGCGTCATCGAAATGGTCGATCTGGAAAACTGCGGAACGCTACCCGACTTCGGAAATTTCTCGGATTACGACCGGTACTTGGGCGTCGAGGAGCTGATGCCGTTTGCCAAGGCGGTCAGTGCCAAGAGTCACGACTTTGACGAAGAAGGGAACGAGATCCACACCGATTACTTCCGGATGATGAAGATCGTTGTGGACGCGGGATACCGGGGTTGGGTCGGGATCGAGTATGAAGGGAGCAAGCTGGACGAATATGCCGGCATCCGGGCCACCAAGGAATTGTTGCTCCGAGTGCGGGATCACTTGCAGGCATGAACCGGCTGTATTTGACTTGAGCGGGTCGAGGGGGCGATTGACGAGCCACGATGGCGACTCCAACGTTCCCCCATCCACCGCCCCGCGCATCACGCCTGCCCCCGCATGTCACTAGCCCGAGGCGCGAGCCGTAGGGGTAGCCCCGGGTACACGCCCCACCACGCATGCCCGCCGCGCTAGCTAGGGTGCCCTGGGTACCAACGTTCCACCGGGAAACCAACGCCATTTTTTAATCCCTCCGCGTGAGGAGGAGCCATTGGTGTCCGCTCTTCGAGCGGACCATTCCATGGTTGTCTCCTCACGCGGAAGGATTTTTTTTGGGGGTGAGGGAACGGTTTGGGCGGAGGATGGATCGGCGCCGAAGACTTCAACCCTGAAGGGGTTGCCCACCAAAGCCCAGGGTCGCGCAGCGCACCCTGGGTTCGGTCCCCAAGAATATTTCCCAACCCTGAAGGGGTTGCCTCGCGAGAAACAATGGACCAATGTCCCGAGCCAGCGCTGCGCTGGATGAGGTGAACCAAATTCAAATGGTTCGAAGTCCCCTCAATAGAGTCGCCGTGAGTTGCTCGTAACCGGCGCGAGACTTGGCTCGCATGGGGGGAGGCAATGGAGCTCGGGGCAACCCCTACAGGGTTGAGGGAATTATTGCGCGCGATTCCCAGGGTGCGCTGCGCGACCCTGGGCTTTGATGGGCTTCCCCTACAGGGAAGACGCGTGAGAGCGTGAGATACCAGAATAGAGAGATTGAGGATATTGCATGGTGGCACGGGTACCCAGGGCTACCCCTCGCTGGCGCGTTCGGACGGCCCCCCCATCTCTTATCTCCGATCCATCCCCTTGGCCACTTCAACGCCGGCATGCGTCGCGAGCCGAGCTCAGCTGACCTCGGTCGCGGTGGGGACGACCGCCAACCCGATCAGGCCGGCGAGCAACCATTGCGTGGCGAGCGTCTGGCTCCAGGAGCGGTCATCGACGAGGGCACGCCACATCACCTCGGGGCCCGCCGAGAGGCGTTGCTCTTCGGGTGAACGGACGTGCGTGACGCTGATGGCGATCAACATGACGGCCATGGCGATGGTGAGCCAGCCTGCGAGGTGTCGTGGCATGGTGGGTACCTCCTGCCCGAACATGCCGGTCCGACGGTCCCGACCACATGAGGCGCTCGCCACCCTCTGCCGGGACGCCGCCGGTCCCGACCGCGTTCGGTCCGCGGCCTCATGCGCTCGGGACCGCGTGCGCACCATGCTCACCGCGGGAGGCGACCATGACGAGGCACGACCGATGCAGGAACACGGCGGCACGCTGGTACGGCCGGCTGGACGGGCGCGACCGGGGAGCGGTGGCATGACGGGCGCGCGGATCGGCCGGACGCTCGCATGGAGCGCGCTCGGCCTGGCGTGCCTGGTGCTCCTCGCCCTCGGATCGGCACTCGCGGTCGGCCGCCAGCGCTTGGCGAGCGCACCTGCGGTCACGGTGGCGACGCCGGACATCCCGTCGGGCGCGGTCGACCTGGCGCGCGGGGAGCACCTCGCGCGCCACGTGGCCGGATGCCTGGGTTGCCATGGGCCGGACCTGTCCGGGTCGGCGTTCTTCGACGACCCCGTGATGGGAAGCGTGCCCGCGCCGAACCTCACGTCCGGCGTCGGCGGCTTCGGCCGCGCGGCCTCGCTCGAGGATTGGGTGCGCGCCGTGCGCCACGGGGTGGGTCGCGACGGCCGCGTCCTGGGGGCCATGCCGTCGGACCAGTACGCGCACATGAGCGACGGTGACCTCGCCGCGCTGCTCGCGTACGTGCAGAGCGTGCCACCGGTCGATCGCACCTGGCCGCAGCGGCGCCTCAGCGTGGTCGGCACGCTCGTCTTCGGCGTGCTCGGCTACGCGAGCCTGCCCTACGCGAAGGTGGACCACGCGTCCCCGCCGCCACCGCACCCGGCGGAGGCGGTCGA